>CAZCVM010000001.1:0-32368 GCA_964501965.1 uncultured Leptospiraceae bacterium
GTATCACCCGCTAGTTGCCAATTTACCGTACCTCTATTTAGCTTTACTGTTGTTCTCATTGTATTTGCTGCAATTTTTTTTGTTTTTCTTTCTAATGACGCCAATACATCTGATTCAAAAGGAATCGTTATCGAGCCTTGATCATCCTGGTTGTTATGAAAAAGCAAATTGTCTGATGAATGACTATCAGGGCAATTGCCAGAGAGACCTTGTTTTTGTTTTATAAAAAAAGGAGTGTAAGATAAACTTTCCAGCACCCTTAATGTTGTTGTACCCACAACAATGATTCTTTTGCCTTGCAAAAAAGCATTGTTTATTGCTTTTAACGTGGCAATAGGTATTTCAAATTTTTCTTTGTGCATTTTATGCTGCAAAATATTTTGATCACGAACTGGAGTAAATGTACCCAAACCAACATATAAAGTTAAAAAATGGATATCAATCCCTTTGGCCTGGATTTGTTGTAGCAAATCATGGGAAAAATGCAATGAAGCTGTGGGAGCCGCTGCTGCGCCAATTTTTTGAGCAAAAATTGTTTGGTAATCTTGGTCATCCTGGAGCTGGGATGATCTTCTTAAGTAAGGAGGAATCGGCATATTGCCGTATTTTTCAAAATATTGTTCTGAAAAACTTTCCTTTTCTTGAGAAATGGTATCTGTCAAAGCTAAGAATTTACCATATTCATCCTCTGGTCCGAGATATTGAATTTGCCGATTAGCTGGCAAATCCAATATTTGACCGATCTTCAACCGCTTTCTTTTGGATACAATGGCTGAAAATTCATTGTTTGCATCAGGTAACGAAACAAACACAATCTCATGCTGTGATTTCTTTTGCGTCAAAGCATAAAAACGGGCTTTGCGCACCTTTACATTATTGAAAATAAGAATATCTTGTTTGTGGAGCAATTGGGGTAAATTGTGAAAAAAATTGTGCTTCACTCCGCCGCTTTTCCGATCCACGAGCATCAATCGGGATTTTGATCTTGCCAGAGGATGCTTCGCAATAAGAGCCTCCGGCAGATCAAAATCATAAGCGTTTAGATTGAATAAATAGTCTATGCCTAAGTCCATCATAAAAAATTATCAAAGCTAATCCATCATCCGATCAAAAGATTATCGACCTGGTATCTCTTCCTCTGGATCATTGATATTGTAAACCATTATCAAATAATCATGCACTCGACCGCTAAAATCTTTTACATGGTCTTTCAATCGCGCTTGCAACTCAAAACCCAATTTTTGAAACGGCGCAGTATCTTGTTCTCCTACCAGTTCTAAATCTATTTTTTCCAGCCCGGAATGCGTTGCAGCTTCAATAATATTTTGTATCAAATATTTACCTAGTCCAAGCCCACGACATTCTGGAAGATTAATTATGCGCATTTGTCCAATACTGCGCATCCAGCCAAACTGGTTCTGGTACAAAGAAGCATAACCAATAATCCTGTCATTTTGCTCAGCTATAAATGGCAGCCTTTCCCAATAATCCATCTTTTCCACCCAGCCGCGCACAACATGAGGGTTGGAAACATCATTTTTCAAATACAATCTTTCTCTGGACGGTATTCTCTTAAAAAATGTAAATAGTTTTTCAAAATCACTCCGTAGCAAAGGTCGAATTGTCACAGTAGTGCCATTTTTCAATGTCACTTCTTTGGGGTATTCTTCTTCTAAAAACAGATCAAGCATAGAGACCTCTCTATTATTCTAATTTTTTTATATATTAAAGATATCAAATACTTAAGATTTTTGTCTATAATTATTTTATTGGTTTTGATTTTTTATTGCAATTAGGGATATTAGTCCATTCTTAGGAAAATAATATATTGGAAAAAAAATAAATAATCTAAAGCTGATGATATGAACTTAAAACAATTGATTGCTTTTTTGAAAAATCAGGATACAATCTATATTCAACCGCATGATTTTCCGGATCCAGACGCAGTTGCCACGTCTTATGGACTCCAACAACTATTGGCCAAAACGGGCATTCAAAGTGATATAATCTACCACGGAGATATGCAGCGCAATGCTTTGCTCAAAATGGTTCACACATTAGATATACCCTTGATAAAATTTCAAGAAAATGTACTGGAAAAGGAAGCAAAAATTCTTATTGTGGATGGGTGTATTGGCAACCAAAATGTAACCCATACCGGAGAAGAAGTCGCTGTGATAGATCATCATTTAGTCAAAGAACCTGACGAGGTATTTTTTGTGGATATTCGTCCGGATGTAGGTTCTTGTTCCTCCATAATCTGGTCTTATTATCAGGAACTGGAAATAAACATTTCTCCAGCAGTAGCCACCGCTTTACTTATTGGCATGAATATGGATACTGCCTTAATGACACGCAAAGTGAGTGCCCTGGATTTGGATGCTTTTTCCTTTTTGTACAAATTGGCAGATATCCAAATTGTCAATTCGATTATCCGCAACAACATCAAATTTGACGACTTATCCTATTTTAAATTTGCGATAGAACATTTAAAGCTTTACAAAAAATTTGCTTTTTGTTATTTTCCGGATGGATGCGATCAAAACTTACTGGGCATATTGGGTGATTTTTTATTAACTATGGATGAAGTTGATTTTGTGGCACTTTGTGCATTAAATGGCGATGCTATGAATTTTTCTTTGCGAAGCGAGAAAAAAAACTGGGACGCAAGTTGGGTCATTAAAGATGTCTTGCAAGGCATGGGATTTGGCGGCGGGCACATGGAAATGGCCGGCGGCGCGATTCGCAATATTCTCACACCAAACATTCAACACATTTACAAAAAATTTATTGATTCATTAGGATTATCATAGTATGCAAAAATCTAAATCTCAAAAACTTAGATTAGGAATTTTTGTTTCCGTTTCGACCGCATTATTGATTGCAATACTATTGTCAGTCGGCGGAAGCAAATTATTGACTGCAAGAAAAAATTATTTTATTACTTACGACAATACTTCCGTAAGCGGCTTAGAAATCGGAGCCGCAGTCCAATACCTGGGATTACGTATTGGCAGAGTTGACAATATTTCTATAGACACAAAAAACATATCACGGATTATTGTCACAATTAGTATCAAAAGCGAAGTGGTCATCAAAGACGATGTACGGGCATTAATTTCTTATGTCGGCATAACCGGCCTGAAAATGATTGAATTGACCGGCGGTACAAACAAAGCAAATAATCTGCCAGCAGGATCATTCATCCCGTCTGGCAAATCTTTGACAGAAAACATTACCGGCAAAGCGGAGATTATCAGCAACAAAGCTGAAAAACTGATCAACAATTTACTTGACATTACGGGCGGCCAAAACAAAGAAAACTTGACAGAAATGATAGTCCAGCTAACTGGAGTCTTAAAAAATTTCAATTTACTATTAACGAAAAATCAAAAACATTTTCATGGAACCATGCAAAATGTCGAACTGTTTTCTAAAGAGGCCGCATTACTGGCAAAAAATGCCAATGAGTCTTTACAAAGAATAGATAAATCATTGAAAAATCTGGAAACAATCACAAATAAAGATAATGCGGCAAAAATAAACAAGACAATATCGAATCTGCATGATTTAATTTCTGATTCAAAAAAAGCTGTTTTGCATCTGGATCTGACAATTCTCAAAAGCAGAAACGATTATATCCAGTCAATGCGCTTATTGCGGGAATCTTTACAAAACTTGAAAGATGTCAGTCAAATGATGACAGATGACCCATCCGTACTCATTCGGGGCAAAGACCGCAAAGGTAAATAACTAATTTTCAGAAAAATTACAAAAAGGAATAGTGCAACTGCAAAATGATCACCCGCAAGCAAATTACTTTATTTTTGATTGTCTTGAGCATCCTGATTGGTCTGGCTGGCTGCGCCAAATCCGTGTTTCATACAAAGTACTATATTATTGATTATATACCCCACAAGAAAGTCACCTTTACGAAAGCCAGGCCATTTCCGGTAAAAATCATGGTGACAAACATGAACATTTCGTCTTTGTATGATACATCAAAAATTATCATTCGCAATTCCATGCATCAAATAGAATATAGCAATTATGCTCTATGGCCGTTACGTCCCCAGTATGCCATTCGGGATTTACTTATGCAGCATATCCAAATAAATGAGATATTCGTAGAAATTGATAAAGAATTTTTAAATACAAAGCCTGACTACATTATAAGAGGACATATATCTAATCTGGAATTTTATTTCAATGAAGAGTTAGGATTGAACAAAGCTAACCTGGACGTCAAATACACATTGGAACAATACCAAACAGGAAAAACTATACTCACGCACCATATCCGCCGATCTGATTCCATTGGAAGCGGGGAAATGGTATTTTTTGTAAAAAAAATCAGCGACATATTGAACGAAGAAAATCAAAAATTTATTCGCAAACTAAAAACTTATTTTTCCAACAAATTTGATAAAAACCAAAGGTAATGTTTATGCGCATTTTGAATCTTACCGCATTCAGTGTTCTTATAATGATTATTTTTGACGCGACATCTGCCTGGGCACGCTACAAAGTCCAAATCGAAAATAATTTTCAAACCTGGGTTGCTCCCAGCCCGGAAGTCCAAATGGCCAGGGAGGGCAAGGATGACCAACTTGGTTTAGCGAGAATATTTGTTCCGGTTATGACGCATTATGAAACAGAGCCATTGTTTCATGTTTACAAAAATGGCAAACCATTTCGCTTAAAAAATCCTATTGGCAAAAGTCTATTTGTTGAACCAGGTCAATATACCATTTATATTGGCAACTGTTCGATTGAAAATTGCAAGATAAAAAAAACTGTTTCATTAAAAAATGGCGAGACAAAAATCATCTATCCAGACTGGTCAGGACTCATAGTGCGAATTATTGAGCCAACAAGAAAATACCTGGTCCAAAGCTATGAGATATTTAATATGAAAAACAAAGAAAGCATGGGAATTAGCATTAGCAAAGATGAAACCGAACCAGGCGAAAAACAAGAGACATGGCTTTTGCCTCCCGGCCGCTACAAAATAACAAAGGCTGGATATCCATTCAACACTGCGATCAATTTTTCCACGGTAGATTTACTTCCCGGACAATTGTATCAATGGACCATTGTTATGGACGAATACTCTTCCCATTTTGTGGGAGCAGGATTTTTAGAAGAAATGCGTCACAAAACTTTGAACAAAACTCATTTAACCATTTTTTCTTCTTTAGGAGGTTCATTCAATGTTTTTCATAGTAATCGGCAACAAAAAGAAAACTTTAATACCACATTGAACGCGGCTATTGATTTTGACAATAGATTGCAATTTGACAATGGCACGCATTTTATATTAATGGAACCATCTTACAATCTTATTTTGAGCCAGGAAAAAGGCCGGGAAATGCAAATATATTCTGATAAATTTATTGCGGACAATATCTATATTTATTATTTAAATAGAATGTTTGGTTTTTATGGCCGCGCGGATATGCAAAGCAAATTTTTTCCAGATACAATTTATTTTAGCTCTGACAAAGATACATTACAAACAGTGGATACAAACGGCAATACCACCCATCATACCAATGTTTCAGATTTTCAACTATCTCCTGCTTTTTATCCATTGTTTCTCAAAGAAGGAACCGGTATAAACTTTACACCCTTTCGAACCAGCGATTTAAGATTTAGCCTGCGCACCGGAATCGGCTTTCGTCAAAGTATTTATAAAAATTCCTATGAAAGCAGTACTAACAGTGACTCTGTGTACAAAGAATTGGACTCCTTATATTTAGCTGGTTATGAATTGACAGGGCGATTGTATATGAGACTTTTTTATAAGTTATTGTTTTCCTTGAAATATGACATTCTTTTTCCATTTGAAGATACCAAAAATATTCACACTGAGCTGGACGCAATATTGAGTTATCGATTATTGAAATTTTTTTCTCTCGAATACACGTTTTCTTTTAAACAAGGTCAGGGAAGAAGCTATGCTGTTTTGGAAAATAATTTTTGGTTAAAATTTTCCTATATTTTTTATTAGTATTTTATTTATATTTTACTATTTTTTTTATTATCATTTTTAATTGATGCATTGCTTTATGGGAATATTAAATGAAAATTTTTATTGAAGACAATTTTATTCGCTTACCTAAATATTGCGGGTACAACTTCTGGAGTGATTTTTTTCCAATTATAAAAAAAAATATTGTGCAATCCGATGCCAATCAAATCATTATTGATTTCTCAAATGTCATAAAAATAGACAGCTCCACAGCAGCAGCCCTGGAAGAGCTAGAAAACTCGGTCCAGGGTCTCAACAAACAAATCATTCACAAAGGCATGTCTAGTGAATTGCAAGAAAGCTTTCAAATTTTCAGCGGAACAACGTTACAAGTCAAAGAAAAAACAAAACCAATAAATTTTTTTGTTCGAGTGGGTGAAAAAACTTATAATTTTTATGATACTATTTTGGAATTTCTTTATCTAGTTTCTGAGACTTTTTATTGGAGTATCAAGGATTTGTTCAACAGCAAAGGTAGGCTAAAAAATTCTGCTGTATCTGCTTCTGTGGCCATTGGTGTCAACGCGCTGCCCATTATCGCGCTTCTTTCTTTTTTAATTGGCCTGGTTTTGGGTTTACAATCCGCAGCCCAATTGCGTCAATTTGGAGCCAATATTTTTATCGTGCACTTAATAGGTATATCTATGACCAGAGAAATGGGCCCGTTGATGACTGCCATTATATTGGCCGGACGCAGCGGTTCTGCTTTCGCGTCAGAAATCGCCACCATGAAAGTTAGTGAAGAATTGGATGCATTAAAAATCATGGCACTCAACCCAGTCCGGTTTGTAGTGGTACCAAAATTTTATGGTATAACATTGAGTGCGCCATTGCTAACAATTGTCGCGGATGTATTGGGTATAATGGGCGGGTTTGTTGTTGCTGTGGTATATTTGGATTTGACTCCGTATACTTTCTTTAGCGAATTGATCAATGTTTTGATGGTTTGGGATATCATTACCAGTTTGATTAAGAGTTTTGTGTTTGCCTGGATCATTGTTTTAATAGGCAGTCATTTTGGTTTTCAAGCATCGGGAGGACCAGAGGGAGTAGGCCGTGTCACTACCCAATCCGTGGTCGCCTCTATATTTGGTGTCATTGTGGCGGATAGTATCTTGGGATTGGTCTTTTATTTTTAGGATATATTTATATTTTATTTCTAATATGGATAAGCAGATATCAACAAAAAAAAATTATGAAACAAAAAACAGCCAAGTCTTCTCAACCAGAAATTATTAAAGTCAAAAACTTAGTTGCGAAATATGGTACTGTAACAGTATTGAATCAAATATCCTTTTCTATACAACAAGGTGAAATATTTGTAATACTCGGTTCCAGCGGCTGCGGCAAATCCACTTTATTGAAACACATGATTTCATTGTATGAACCATATTCCGGTGACATTGAATTGTTTCAGCAAAGTATTGTCGGTTTAGATGATGAACAACGTGACAATGTGGTCAAAAAAATTGGCATGCTATTTCAGCAAGGAGCATTATTAAACTCATTGCCTCTGGGAGACAATGTCGCTATGCCACTAAGGCAACACACAAATTTGACTGCCAATATTATTGAACGAATGGTGACAAAAAAATTGCAATTGGTGGGGTTAGAACACGCGCGGGATCTGCTTCCGGTTGAATTGTCAGGCGGAATGATAAAACGCGCCGGCCTGGCAAGAGCCATTGCCTTGGATCCACCAATTCTTTTTTGCGACGAACCCTCGGCTGGTCTAGACCCCATTACATCGGCACAAATTGATGAATTGCTTCTTCAATTGCGCAAACAATTGAAAATGACCATTGTTGTGGTGACTCATGAATTGGCTAGTATTGAAAGAATAGCCGAAAGAGTAATTTTTTTGGACAAAGGAATTGTATTGTTTGTCGGCACTTTAGAACAAGCAAAAAAAGCGCAACATCCCATTATGCAAGATTACTTTGCGGCTCATAAAAAAGAATCATAATTTTTAACCATTGACAGGAGAATTTAAATGGAACTATACAGAGAATCCATCAAAAAATATTTACAAAGAGCAAATATTCTCATAGAAGCATTGCCCTATATCAATCAGTTTCATGGAAGCACATTTGTCATCAAATACGGCGGCAATGCTATGGTTTCAGAAGAGCTCAAAAACGCTTTTGCGCAAGATATTGCTTTGCTTCATTTTGTGGGCATATATCCTGTAATTGTTCACGGAGGTGGACCGCAGATCGGCAAAGTTTTAGAAAAAATGCAAATGCCCGTCCAATTTGTAGATGGATTGCGCGTAACAGATGACGCTACTATGGATGTTGTAGAAATGGTTTTGGTCGGCAATGTCAATAAATCTATTGTCAATCTGATTAATCAAAAAGGGGTCAGTTCTGTGGGACTTTCCGGCAAGGACGGAAATACCATTCAAGCCCGGAAATTGTTTCATGCAAAAACCCCGGAATCTGGCAATGCTCCGGAAATTATTGATATAGGAAAAGTCGGGCAAGTGACTGAAATTAATACCAAAGCTATTTACCATTTACAAAAAGGCGGATTTGTACCAATCATTGCGCCAGTAGGGGTAGGAAAAAATGGAGAGACCTACAATATCAATGCGGATACTGTAGCTGGCGAAATAGCAAAAGCACTGAAAGCGGAAAAATTGATTTTGTTGACAGATGTGGAAGGCGTTATTGTTGACAATCAACTGATCCAACATCTAAATGAAGAAAAAATACAATCCATGATTCAACAAAAAAAAATAACCGGAGGCATGATCCCAAAAGTACAATGCGCTTTGGATGCGGTAAAATCGCAAGTACACAAAGCGCATATCATTGACGGCAGAGTCCCCCATTCTGTTTTATTGGAAATTTTTACAGACATGGGAGTAGGCACTGAAATTGTGCCAGCCAATCAAGATTCACTATAAGTATAGATTTTATGTTGACAACAGTGCGGCGGTATGGTACATTCTATCGAGCGAATATTATTAAATAAAATAGCAGAGGGACAAAAAAATGAAAGGTTTTGACGGTTTTATTGGGGCTATTGCCGCAGAATTTAAAATCAAAATAGATAAGGAATCCGAACGGGTATATGTGGCAAAAATACCTTTTGAGGGCGGCAGAAACCAAGATGTCTTAATAACCCTAAACCAAGACGAAGCGGGCGATGATACGATAAACTACTATTCTGTGGTAGTTCAATTGAAAAAAGATGCCTGCGAACTATACAAAATGGCTTTAAATCTAAACGCTACATTGCATTATGGAGCTTTTGCTCTGCTTGAAAACGCTTTGATATTGCACAACTCTGTACTTTTAACAGACTGTCATCCACATAGATTCATGAAATCATTGATTTATATAGCTGCCAAAGCAGATGAATTTGAAGAAATGCTTCTAAAGAAAGATATACATTAAAATAGACATTAAATTTATTATCAGATATATTCAGGAAAATATTATGGAATGGTCCCAAAACCCGTTGCTTTTTGGTTATGATTTTTTATTTTTTTTGGAATCCATACGCAACCCTTTACTTGATTTTATTTTTCAAACTGCTTCTTTTTTAGGAAATAAAGAATTTTATATTGTCTTTTTCCCTATTTTATTTTGGGTATTCAGTAAGCGTTATGGACTCCGTCTTTTGACTATTTTTTTGATTTCCGGCTATGTCAATGGCTTGCTCAAGCTGTTGTTTTCTCATCCCAGACCGGATCCAGAAAAAATCAATGTTTTATTTGCATCTTCCAAAGGTTTTGCTGATTATGGTATACCTAGCGGACATAGTCAAAATGCGATTGCTCTTTGGGGACTGGTTTTTTTGTATACAGACAAAAAATGGATCAAAATTGTCTCAGGAATCTTTATGGTGTTAATCCCATTTTCACGGTTGTACAATGCCAACCATTTCGTAGCAGATGTTTTGGCCGGATTAGCTATTGGTGCTTTATTGCTGGCTGTTTTCTACAAAAAAATATTCTCACCCAAAAAATTATCTGAAAAAGAAGACAAATCCCTGGAAGGAAAATTTTATAAATTTATTTTTCGTTTTCAACCTCAAAAAGGAGCACAACGCGTAGAAATAAAAATCCCAGCTCTGTTATGGATCAATTTAATTTTATTTCTAATGCTTCATTATTTATATCCAGATCAAAATTTGGCGCGTATTCTGGGCACAATGATGGGCGCGCTATTGGGATATGCTGTACTTACTTTGCGCGGTGGATTTTCACTCATCGGTACAATATGGCACAAAATAGCCAGAATATTAATAGGATTTTCCGGAGTGGTCACATTGCAGGTGGGTATCAAATGGGGCTTCATCCAATTGTTGGGCCAAGAAGCGTTGCAGCAAAATCCTGACTTTGCCTTACTTCGTTATATGCTTATTGCGCTTTGGGCTATCTGGCTGGCACCTGAAACTTTTATTGCCTTGCGCTTAGCTTCGCGGTGTAGCTATGAAAATCTATTGAATATTTATCATGAACGAATCGGTCGCTAGCGATCGATAGAATCAAAAAAATTTTGATAGATAGGATTTTCATCAGTCCATTCAAACTGGGCTTTATTATTGTTTTACAAATGCAGCAATATCTTTTGGGATAAAAGTGTTCAAAAGTCAACAAAGATCAGTTATTACAAAAATTTTTTTATCATTTGATGAGCCTGGTTTTTATAGCTGAGACTAGCAAACAAATTCGCATGATTTAATAAGTGATAAATATTGTACAAATCAAATCTTTCCGGAGTCTGGTTATCTTGAGGAAAATACTCTTGATAAACCTGATAAAACTGCTGCCCAAATCCGCCAAACAATTGCGTAAAAGCTATGTCTGCTTCATTGTGTCCATAATAGATCGACGGATCAATGAGCGTGGGCTTTCCCTGATTGTCCGTGATCACATTACCAGACCACAAATCTCCATGCAAAAGACTTGGCATTGGATACGATGGAACAATATCCGGCATTTTTTGATACAAAGCTTCAATGTCCTTTTCCAATGACGCATCAGATAATTTATTTTGTTTCAATAAATCCATCTGATAAACCAGGCGTTGGTCACGAAAAAATTCTAGCCAATTTGAATGCCGCTGATTGGGTTGCCATGTTGCGCCGCAATAACTGCTATGATCCAAACCAAAGAATTTTTCATTACCTGTCTGCGTGTTAACCTGGTGTATTTCAGCCAGACCTCGTGCTAAATCATCTGCGAAACCAACACCCCTGGACGCAGAATCAACAAAATCCATAACAATAAAACCTATGCTTTGTCCGCCATGCGTCAACACTCCTGATTCATATACAAATGGGATTTGAAACTGCGTGCTCTTTTGAGCCAGTGTATGAAGACCGAACTGTTCGGCTTGAAAAAAATCTTTTTTTTGTGCCGCATTTTTGCCCGCAGAAGCGTCTATTTTGATAAAAAACCGATGCTTTTTATTATCACTAAATTCTTTTGTTGCATTATTAGTAAAATGTGTTGAAAAGAAATCTTCCTGAACCAAAGAAAAACAAAAAGCTGCGCTAATATCTCCACCGGAAACACTGGCAATGGAATCAGGCTGTGCTGGCGATTGAAAAACTTTTTGACAAATGCTATGAATGATTTCGTAGTTATTCTGACGCATAAACACTTTTTCACTTTTTCTTTTTTAATATCGGATCTAAATCATTCTTTGCATCTTCATATCCTCGACCCAAAAGTTCCGCTGCCTGCTTTTTTGAAAAATTCAAAATCGAATACAACCCCAAAGAAGCTTTTGGCTCCACAATGAATAAATTTGATGTGCCAAAACCGCGTTTTTTAATTCTGTAATGAGAATCCGTTACTTTTGTCGGCGACAGAGAATTGAAAACCATTTCAAAAGAACCCATCAATGTAAAATCCAATAATCTTGCGATAGCTTGCAATTTATTTTTGGGCAATTCTGATACATTGTCTTCTTTGTAAGGCGATAATAATATGGCATATATATCTCTGGCTCCGGCCTCTAGCACAGGAACAATAGGAGTATTGGCCACAATACCACCATCCCAATAAGTGCGTCCCTGTATTTGTGTCCATGGAAAAATGACTGGGATAGAAGCACTAGCCACAATATGATCTATGCCGATTTCGTCATTGGTAAAAACTTTCACTTCGCCCCGTCCAATGTCCACGGCAGATACAAAGAGCTTGATCTCGCTTTTTTTCACCTTGTCAAAATCAAGATGTTTTTGCAGCAATTTGCGCAATGGTGCTGTATCAAAAAAGGGACTCATATAAGGCTGAAATATACCTTTGATACTTTTCCATAAAGAATACTTGAAAATATTTTTGGCCCGAATATTTAACCATAAATTTTCGATTTCTTCCAAAGACATTCCAGAAGCCATAGCGGCTCCGTTGATCGAACCCACAGATGTGCCGGCCACAACTCCCGGGTACACTCCCATCTCATACAAATACCGCAAAGCACCAATCTCATAAGCACCACGCCCTCCACCACCGGACAAAACTAAACCAATTTTTTTGTCAATTTTCACAATTTACTCCTTTTCACTTCTGCTTGCTATCACAGTTTTTTTATTTAGCAAATACCTTGAATACAAATGCACCAATATTTATATTTCACCAAGTCTTAACAATTAATTTTTATACCAATAAGGTCAAGACCTTTTCTTTTCTGGATTTTTACCGAAAATATCTCTTATTAGGTAGAAAAATAATCTTAAATAATTATTGTTGTTTTTTTGTACAAAAATGGCAAACAATTCTTTCGCATTCTGAATTTTGTTCCATGATTGTGTCCGGATCTTGCATCAAAATCAACTAAAATATTTGCTTTTTCTATTTGATCTAAAAATCCATTAAAATCAAATTTTTGCAACATCATAATTTTTGTGTATCGATAGTATTCTTTTCCGCTTTCCTTTTTCACTTCAGCCAGGACATAGAAGCAATTTAGCAATTTAGTACCAGCTTTACTGGCAAGATCATCAAACCCCCAATAAGGCTGAGGATCAAGTTCTTTTAACCCAACTCGTTTTTTTACATTTTTTAACCAACTGTTATGTCTAACATCAACTTCAGACCAATCAAATGAAATCAACACCCTTTGACTTTTACGATCAATCTTCACTAAAAAACCTCTATCACTGGAACTTTGTCCATGAATAGTTTGCCGAAAACTCAATTCAGTACTTTTATATTTACCACCAGCTTCTTGGTGTTTCCATCCATATTTGGGCAATAAAATTTGAGGAACAAACTTTATTGCTCTTGGTGAAGGTTCAATATGAAATAATGTTGTTAATGAAGTAGTATTTATTCTTTGTGTTTTTAATTCCCATTCTGACGCATTTGATACTGGCAAATTATTTTCTTCAATACCCAACAAATCTTCAAGGGTATTTCCAATGCCTCCGTGATTACCAAATCTGGCATTTGCGATCCAACCGCTTTTAGAAATTTTAATAAGCTTTTTAATCAATTCTTCCTTAGTATAAAGCTTCATTTGCACTCCGAAAAAAGTGTGGCTTCAGAAAAATCAATACTTTGAGCCTGGTTTACATTTTTTTGTATTCTTTCTTCAGATAATTTACAATACTCTGGTGAAATCTCAATCCCAATAAAATTTCTCTTTAGCTTTGATGCGACAAAGGCAGTGGTTCCGCTCCCAGAAAATGGATCTAAAATTAGATGAGCATTTGTCGAAGAAATTATTCTTTCAATTAATGCTACCGGAAATGGAGCTGGATGCATATTTTTCATTTCTTGTTTAAACTCCCATACATCTCCATGAGCATTTGCCTTGGATGCTAGCCTAAACTTTTGCTTTGTTATTAAATATATAACTTCATAAGTGGGTAAAAAATAACCAGGATTAAAATTGATTCCACCTTTTCTGCGCCATATTATTATCTGACGAACTGGAAACCCACTAACAATATCCTGCCTATCCTGTAAAAGGCCTGCCTGCACTCTCCATTTATGATTATAAAAAATAGCACCATCATCTTTAATAAGACGAAACATTTCTGTTAAACATTCCTTTTGCCAATTTGTATATTCTTTGTGAGGCATATTATCATTATAATGACTATAGCCATGTACAAGAGCAGCATTAGCCCATTTACCGCCTCTTCCATCTTTCATGCCATTTCCTGTGGAATTTTTAAGATTATAGGGTGGCGAGGTCACAACCAAATCAATGCTTTCATCAGGAATTTGTCTCATTACTGTGAGACAGTCTCCGCAAATAATTTTATTTATAAAGTCTTCAGGATAATCCATTCATTATAGCCCTTGATAAAAATTTTGAATTTTAATTTTTCTTAAACATATTAGAATATTTCAAGTCTTTTTCTTCAAGGTTGACAAAATATCATTTCCGTGTCATTTCCATGGTTATAACAATAACGATAATTTTACAACTATTCAAAGATAAATTCAAAGGTAAGTGTGAATTTTTACCGAAAATATATTACAATGATTAGAAAAATAACACAAAAGCGGCGCAAAGCATGAAACAGCTCACAAATATTTCTGATAATTTTTTTTGTATGTCAATGGCACTTTGTGCTTTACTCAGTGTTGCATCTTGGGCCTGTTCGCCACAGCATCAAAAACAAAATAAAAAACAGCACGAACGCATTCCAATTCAAATAAAAAATATTTTGCCAGAAAAAAAAATCGGCCAGCTATTTATTCTTGGTTTTGAAGGACCAAAAGCTGATACAATGCTTCAAAAGTGGATCACAAAAAGAAATCTAGGCGGTGTCGCCATATTTGGCAAAAATGTTACAAATGAAAAACAATTGATAAATCTCGTGCAAAGCATAAAAACCATGGCCTGGAAACACAATCAAATCAAAATTTTTGTGGCCACAGATCATGAACCTGGATATTTTATGAGTATTCGTATTGGCAAAACATTGCCCAATCTAAGCCGGCTTCCCAAATACATAGAAACCAAATCTAACAGACAAATAACTCTGCATCCAAATACCAAAATAGCTATACAAACCCTGGCTGACGACCTGATAACCTGGGGCTTTAATATGAATTTACATCCCGTCTTGGATGTCTTGCCGGCAAACAAAAAATCACCTCTGCGGCATAGAATTTTCAGTGATAATCCCAAATGGGTGGCTCAATGGGGCTTAGCAAATATACTCATTTTCCAAAAAGCCAATATCATAAGCGTGGCCAAGCATTTCCCCGGACATGGAGATACAAACACAGATTCCCATTATCATTTACCCATTATAAATAAATCAAAAAATGAAATGCTAAGACATGACCTGATACCTTTTGAACAAGCAATTCGCCATGGTATTCCAGCGATCATGCCGGGACATATTTTCTTACCATTGTGGGACGCAAACAATCCTGTGCCAATGTCAAAAAAAATATTGCAAAACTATGTACGCCAGCAATTGAATTTTCAAGGTATCCTGATTTCCGATGATATATCCATGTATGCCATCAAAAAAAATTTTCCGCTGCCTCTGGCGAGCTACAAAATGATTCTGGCTGGCATGGACATGATCCTGATTACAAGATTTAACAAAGGGATTCATTCGCGAGAAAATATTTTTCAATTTTTGCTAAAAAAATATTCTGATGATAAAGTATTCCAGCAACGAGTAGATGAATCTTATCGCAGAATCCAGCGCATCAAACAGCTTTATTTCAATGATTGAAGATTGAAAATTTTAGGTAAAAAAATAATGAATAAAAATAAAAAAAGAATAGTCAAACAAAACCCACAAAGCCTAAATGACCTGCATTTGTTGTGCAAATAAACTAATATCCTAATTGACGGTTACCTCGAAAAATCAACAAAAATAATTATTAAATATTATGAACAATCGCCATTTTATCTTTTTTTTATTTTTCGTCCTATCTTTTTTCCATGCATGGTATGCCTGGGGGCAATCCGCCACACCGATAGCTCAAAAGGGCGTGCTTGATTTAAGAAAAACTGATTTCTACAACGATCCCATTAATCTCAAAGGAGAATGGCGATTTTATTGGCAAGAATTTCGAAACCATACTGATCTTGCCCATACAAAGCAAATATCAAAAATCAACAATGATTCACGGATTTTTATAAACGCTCCAAGCAGATGGAGCAATGAATCAATCGCTGCCGTATCAAAGGAATCATTTTCAGAAAGTATCAGCTCTATGGGCCATGCGACCTATACATTGAAAATTTTAATCAATGATAAGCAAAAAGCAAATCCAATAAGTTTTCGGATATCCAATATGTCAAGTTCCTATGAGCTATACATCGACAATCGATTGTTCGCACAAAATGGTGTCATCGGGACAAACCCCACCAATACTACACCGGAATATAGACGGCTTGTGCGAACTTACATGCCTCAAAAAAACGAGATACATCTAAAAATGATGATTGCCAATTATCATGATCCAAATAGCGGCGGCTTTTGGAAACCAATATGGATTGGATCAGAAAAGGCAATATCAACTTCGATAAAAAAAGCCCTTGCTTTTGATCTATTCCTTCTTGGAGCACTGGTGATTATGTCTTTTTATCATTTTGGCTTATTTATCTTGCGAAACGAAGACAAATCTTCACTGGCATTTGCAAGCTTTACTTTGATTATCTCTATACGCATTCTTTTTACGGGTGAATTGTTGGCAATGGACATTTTCCCTACTATGAGTTGGCAAACCCGTGCCAAATGGGAATTTTTGAGTTTTTATCTAGGCATGCCGGTCTTGAATTATTTTTTGTATTCTCTTTTTCCTAAAGAATTTCATATTAAAATTTTGTATGCGACCACTATTATTTCTAGCCTTTTTGCTATAGATGTATTGATTCATCCTATGGCTGGTTTTGGTCCTCGTTTACATTGGTTTCAAGCAATTGCTCTTTTTATGATCCTTTATACTCTCATTTGTATGAGTTTTGCTATTTACCGAAAAAGAGAAGGCAGCGTTATATTTCTCATTGGTCTATTATTTTTCTTTGCTACCGTTATTTTCGATATTGCAATGAGTCATTTTGGCACCTATGATTTTATCACACCATTTGGACTTTTTGTGTTTATCTTTTCTCAATCATTTATTTTATCTCTATTATTTTCTAGGGCTTATAAGTCGGTGCAAGTACTATCAAATAGACTCAGTCATACAAACATTTCCTACCAGCGTTTTGTGCCTCAAAAATTATTAAGTCTTTTGAATAAAGAAGACATCACTTTGATCGAACTTGGCGAACAAATACAGGCTGACATGCCGGTACTTTTTTCTGACATTAGATCTTTTACGCGGCTTTCTGAAAGCATGAATCCAACAGAAAATTTCAATTTTCTAAATTCCTATCTCAAACGGATGGGACCAATTATTCGGTCACACAATGGCTTTATCGATAAGTACCTTGGAGATGGCATAATGGCATTATTTCCAGGAGGAAATGAAAACGCGCTCATAGCAGCCATTGAAATGCTAAAAGAATTGAAAGAATACAATATTCATCGTAGGAATATCAATTATCCTCCTATTCGAATAGGAATCGGACTTCATCGGGGCAAACTGATGCTTGGCACAATTGGTGAATCCGAAAGAATGGATGCCACAGTCATATCAGATTCAGTAAATACCGCTTCACGGATAGAAAATCTGACAAAAACTTTTGGATGCAGTCTTTTGATAAGCGGAGAATTCTTTTCAGGCGTTGAAAATCCTGACAAATATGATTATCGTGTATTGGGCAAAGTAAAAATTCGCGGGAAAAACAAAACCACGGACATCATAGAAATTTTTAATGAAGACGAAGAATCATTGAAACAATTGAAGCGAAGAAATCTGAAAAAATTCAATGACGCAATAAGTGCTTATCTCAACAAAAACTATGAAACTGCTCATCAATTGTTTTCGCAAATTATTGTAGATATTCCTGATGATCAAGCAGCGCATTATTACCACAATCTGTTAGAATCCAGCGAAAGACCTGAAAGACTCTCTTAAGCTGTTTGAACAACAAAATGGAATACCCGGATTTTATATATAAAAATAGAAAAATGCACAATGAAAAATTCATTTAATTCTTGACGCATGACATGAAATAAAAAAAATTTTATAAATTAAAAAAAAGAATTCTTCACATAGCATTTCATAGCATTCATCACAGACACACGAAGTCTCGATGAATAGCTTAAAAAAAGCCACGAAAAAGGAAAAAACCATGAAAAAAAAATTGTCCATTCTATTCCATTTATTGCTAGCTAGCGCGATGATAGCGTTGGTATCATCCATAACATCTTGCGGCAAGAAAAAAAATACGGATGATACAACCACAACGCTTTCTTACAGTATCTTTTTTCCCCCTACTCATGGTCAGGCCAAAGCTGGCATAGCCTGGGCCAAAGAAATTGAAAAAAGGACCAATGGCCGAGTCAAAATCAATGTTTTCCCTGGGGGAACTTTGACCAAAGCCAAAGAAGTATATGACGGCGTTGTCAAAGGCATTTCAGACATTGGCATGTCCTGTTTTGCATATACAAGAGGCAAATTTCCGCTTATGGAAGCTGTAGACCTGCCGCTTGGCTATAAAAATGGACAAGTTGCCACATATACAGCCAATGAATTTGCCAAAATTATGAATCCTGAAGAATTGCGTGATGTAAAGCTACTTTATATACACGCGCATGGTCCGGGGCTGTTGCATTCAAAAAAACCTGTACGCCAATTGGCAGACTTTAGGGGCATGAAAATAAGGTCTACTGGATTGAGTTCAAAAATCGTCAAAGCTCTGGGTGGAGTTCCTGTTGCAATGCCTCAGCCAGCGACTTATGAAGCTTTGCAAAAAGGTGTTGTTCAGGGAACATTTGCACCCATTGAAACATTGAAAGGATGGAAGCAGGGCGAAGTCATTCAATACACCACAAACAGCAGCCGAATCGGATACACAACATCCATGTTTGTGGTTATGAACAAAAAGAAATTCGATTCATTGCCCAAAGATATCCAACAAATTTTTGAACAAGTCAGTCAAGAATATGTTAAAGTACACGCAAATACCTGGGACAAAGTTGATGAACAAGGACGGCAGTACACATTAAGCCTCAAAAACAAAATCATTGAACTAAGCGACCAGGAAAATGCACGTTGGATCAAGGCAGTGCAGCCCATATTTGCGGAGTATAAAAAATACGCCCAAAGTAAAGGAGTGGACGGAGAAAAAGCCATTACATTACTCCAAAAACTCATTCAGAAGCATTCCGCAAAATAGACCATTATATACACAACTACATAATCTATATATACACTAATGATTACCAGAATAGAAAGAATTGTTCATTCAATATCAATTAAGGCCAACTGGATAGCTGCTGGAGCATTAATGATAATGATGCTTTTGACAACTCTGGATGTTGTGTTAAGAATGTTTAAAACCACGATCCCCGGCACCTATGAAATCATTGGTTTACTTGGAACTGTAGTGGTCTCCTTTTCCTTGGCATACACTTCACTGGAAAAAGGCCACATAGCAGTGGAATTTTTGCTCGAAAAATTCCCCCCTAAATTGGCAAAAAGTATTGATCTTATCAATGCGGTCATAGCGACAATGTTATTTGGAGCCATATCCTGGCAATGCTTTGTGTATGGCTTAGAATTGAAACAAAGTGGACAAGTTTCCATGACTGTACAAATGCCAACCTATCCTTTTATTTTTGGCATAGCTGTCAGTGCTTTTCTTATGTGCGCAGTATTGATCATTCGCAGCATTCAAATAACGAGAGGAATAAAAAACTCATGAGCCCGACAATTATTGGCTTGATTGGAATAGTCGCTCTTTTTGTGCTGATTTTCTTTCGTATGCCCATTGGTTTTCTTATGATGCTCATAGGTTTCGTGGGGTTTAGCTCCATTGTTTCTTTTGACGCCGGCATGAATCTTTTGGCCAAAGATATCTATTCCATTTTTGGCTCCTACAATCTAACAGTCATTCCATTATTTGTTTTTATGGGTCAACTCGCATTTCACTCCGGCATCAGCACTCGGCTCTTTGACTTTGCCTACAAATCTATCGGTTTTATTCCTGGCGGGTTGGCTGTAGCCACAGTGGGTGCTTGCGGTGCATTTTCGGCCATTTGCGGCTCCACCAATGCGACCGCAGCCACCATGGCTGCGGCCACGTTGCCAGAAATGAAAAAATATCATTACAAACCCAGCTTGGCTACTGGAGTTGTAGCCGCTGGAGGAAGCCTGGGCATTCTCATACCGCCCAGCGTGATCTTTATTGTATACGGGATATTGACCGAGCAATCCATAGGTCAACTGTTTATGGCAGGACTTTTACCTGGTTTAATATTGATATTATTTTTTATTATCACCATTTTTATCTGGACAGCCTTGAAACCCGATCTAGCACCGGCAGGACCCAAATTTTCTCTCAAAGAAAAAACTGCTTCATTGACCGGCCTTATCGAAACCTTTATACTCTTTGTCCTGGTTATGGGCGGATTATTCGCCGGTTTTTTTACACCAACCGAAGCCGGCGGTATCGGAGCTTTTGGAACTTTGATTGTTGCTGTTTTGCGAAGAAATCTATCATGGCAAGGCTTAAAGGAAGCTTTATTTGAAACCACGCGGATTTCCTCTATGATACTGGTGATTGTGGCTGGAGCCACTATATTTGGTCATTTTCTAGCTATCACTAGAATCCCTTTCAATATCGCAGAATGGACCGCACACATCAACCTTCCTGCCAGCGTTGTTATGATGCTGATCATTTCTGTGTATCTTATTGGCGGATGCTTTATTGACGCCTTGGCCTTGATTATGCTTACTGTTCCCATCTTCTTTCCAGTGGTATTGCAGTTGGGATTTGATCCATTATGGTTCGGCGTGATAATTGTTTTGGTAACACAAATCGGCGTGATCACTCCTCCTGTAGGAGTCAATGTTTATGTGGTCAGCGGTGTGGCCAAAGATGTACCGATCAATGTCATATTCAAGGGAGTAGTACCTATGCTCATTGCCCTTATTGCGGCCACACTTTTACTTATTCCGTTTCCGCAAATCGCTTTGTTCTTACCTGGTTTACTAAAATAGTTAATAAAAAATTGAAATAAAATGAAAATAAATTAAGAACTGTGTTGCAAAAAAACTAATCATATTGGACAAAAAAAATTAATTTTTCTGCGATTTGAAAGTTTTCATAAATAGTTAACACATGCCTTTGAGGAAATGATTTGCTGGATAGCCGCAAATTTGTTTCATAAAAACTATCTGATATAGGTTGCCTACTTTTTTGATTTATTTGAAAAAAATATTTATTTTTTTCAAACGCAGCAGAATCAATTCTTATTTTGAAAACAATAGAAGATGATTGGTCATTCTCTTGGGGTTTTAAAATATAAGTCTGCCCCATATTGGGTGAGACAATTTGAACAGGAGAAACCCTTGGCCGATATTTCTGATCTTTAGACCGCATTATATCGGGAATATCTGTATCCTTCACCAATTCAGTATAAGATACGCATTTTTTTTGTTTATCCTGCGCTGTGCACAATTTCATTTTTTGCCAGTGCCTTGGATAAGAGAAAGTATGCCTATTGGGCGTCAAATGTCGCATTACCTGATGAAAAATCCTACCCGCCCCATTAATACCGGATATTTGATGCATACTTTTACCAGAAAAATTTCCCACCCAAACGCCGACCACAAAACGTTGCGTAAAACCAATTGTCCAGCTATCACGAAAATCCTTGGATGTCCCGGTTTTGGCAGCCACTTCAAAAGGAAAATCCAGAAAATTTCTTTGACCGAAACTGGATCGCCTGGTTTCCGTATTCGATAATATATATATCAATCGATAACTTGTTTCCGAACCAAACATCCGAGTTTGATTGCCCCACAAAATAGAATCCCACTGATCACTATCCGAATTGTAATGATTGCCCAGGAAAACTTTTTGTGTTTGCCCCAAATTTGCTAGACCGGCATACATTTGCGTCAAAAGCATAAGATTGGTACCGCCTACTCCCAGTGCCATTGCGGGTCCATAAAAGGAAGGTTGTTCTGTTAAATGGTCAAACCCATTCTTTTTTAAAAAAGAATAAAATTCTGGTATACCAATTTTTTGAAGAGTCCATACTGCTGGGATATTTCTAGAATTTGCTAAAGCAGCATGATAGGACATTGCTCCCCAATAAGTCAGGTCAAAATTCTCCGGCTTGTAGACAGCTCCCTGAGCCAAAGGAACAAAAATTGGCTCATCCCAGATTGTATCATAAGGTTTGATTTTATGTTTTTCAAAGGCAAGGCCATATACAAAGGGCTTTAGAGTGCTGCCGGCATTTCGAATCGCAAACACTCCATTCACCTGACCCCATTTTTGATCCAAAAAATTTTCTGAACCAATCAACGAACGAAGCACAAAAGGTTTTTGCGGATCAACAATTTCCAAGACTACGATAGCTGCATTGAATGTATTTTGGGGACGCAATGGAACCAGTTCGGATTGAACAATTTTTTGAATATATTCATTCAAATCGGCATGTATGCTACTCTCAATTTTGCCTGACAGATGTGGATATTCTTGTTTTAACCATGCTGTAAAATGTAAATTTTCATCCATTTCAAAACGATTCTTTTGTTTATTGCTTTTGCTATTTTGAGAAAAAGAATGCCAGGCTGCCAACAAATCATTATAAACCAATTGCTTATCTTGAAAAATCATATTTTCACTTTTTGATTTATTTTTTGCCGAGATATTTTTTTTCCTCCAATGATAAAATTTCTTTAAGAGACGATTTGCCTGCTGCAATGTTATTGATTTTTTGTGTTTCGGATGCCGGATACTATAAACAAGCAAAGCCAACTCCTGGTGATTTAAAAGATCGATACTACGTCCATAATAGTTTTTTGCTGCGGCAAAAATTCCTTTTTGATTGTATGGCATAGGCAAATAGTTCAGATACATTTCCAATATTTTTCTTTTTGAAAATGTAAAGTCCAAAACCATTGCATGCACCATTTCTAGACTTTTGAAAAAAAAATTTTTCTTTTGATATAAATTTGGATAAACAATTCGTATCAATTGTTGAGTAATTGTAGACGCACCGGAAACTATTTCAAATTGATTAATATTGAGTTGTATTGCTCTGGCAACCGCTAATGGATCCATGCCATGGTGTTGAAAAAAACGTTTATCTTCTGCCAACAAAGTCATTACCAAAAATGCGGGAATGTTTTTATTGTCAAAAAAAAATCGGGCCGGTATATGATGCGTTTCTTGCCCATGGTATCCTAAATATTCTTGCAGCAATATACCTTCCTCTGAATATATCTGTAAACCTTGATTGTGTTGCAAAGCAATCAACGGATGATTCAACATGCTTATGTATCCGCTAAAAAATAACGACATCAATAATAAAGCAATTGGAATCAACAAAGAAAATAGATAAGACCTTCCAGAAAGAAAACTCAAACCATGATAAAAATATTTATTTTTTGAAGCAAACAAATTTTTAGCGATTTCCTTTCTGAAAAAGTCTATCGTTATACTATAACGGCCCAGGTAAGTTTTTTTAACGATTCATTATCTATCTTTCAATAACACCCTAGATTGGTTTAACAATAAAAATCATTTTATATCAACAGACATACTTTGTGCGTTTCCGTATATTTCCGGCTCATACATGGCCTTTGCATGAGTCGCTGGAAAAGAGCTATGGCCAGACAAATTTGCTCGGACTAAGTAAAAAAACTCATTGAGACCAGGCTGTAAACTATTTTGTACAATCACAACCTTACTGTCCCGGAATTCATACAAAGGGGCCCCGTGCCAGGAATGATAGCTTTGCGAGAAACTATCTTTGCGTGACCATGACTTGCGCAAATTCTTATTCGTTGTGGCAAACTCACTATTGACAATTTCCAGCGATGATGCAATAGGATCTTCCAAGACAAAATTGTACAATGGTTTATTGCTAACCACAGTCAAACGTACCAGATAAATTTCTCCCCGTTGTAAATGAAAAGTATTATTCCGCGGAGTTATTTTGATTGGATCTTTGATATCTTGCAAAAGAAACATCTCCTGAGATATCGCAATACCATTATCTTTCGCGTTTACCTGCCAGCCAACTGGTTGCCGTTGCAGTGTCATTGTATAATACAACCGCCCTGGAGATGAGCTACCGCTTCGACGCGAGATAGATAATTTCTGATTTCCATTGGCCCGCATTAAATCCAGATTTTGTCCAGCTAACCGATGAAAAAATCGTTCCAACTTATTGCCGGCAAATGTCTGGTTCCAAATAGTTTTTTCACCCAATTGGATTATCCCCTGAAACGGCGCATTACTTTTTTCATGCGTTTGATGATAGCGATACAATGCCAATGCGATATTGCCTGTACTATGACTGTCTGACCATAAACTTGCATTCATTGATTTTTGATCCATTATTTGTCTAAGTAACATTGGCACAAAAGCATGATTGGGCTCTTTTTGCAACATAGCTTGCAACAACACTCCCAATACAGAGCCCTTGGTATAAAAAGAACCATGATTCGCACTGGTTGCTTTTTCTTTGAACATTACTCGCCTGGTAGTAATCTCTACCCGTGATAAAATATCCTGCCATATTTGGTCAACGCGAGATTGCTTTTTGGAGGTGTCGCCAGAAAGCATTGCCATCAGCAAATAAGCATTTGCCCGCAGAGAAAGCTTATCCTGATTTTGCCATAAATATGTTTCTAAACCACTGATAGCCTGATTTGCGCGAACAAAGATATAATGCTGCAATGCAAGCAATTCAAAATTAGGGGTCCCCCATTGATCATTTTTATTGGCTTTCAGTTGTTTTTTCAAATAAAGCATTGCTTTAGCAAGAACTTGTGCGTTTTTTTTAGAATTAAATGAATATCCATTATTCATTGCTTCCTGCAAAACAAATATTGTATATGTAGTCAGATATGGATTGCTTCTGCCATATCGATTCTTTTCCCACAAACGAAATCCACCGTCCTTATTTTGAAAATAGTGCAATGACCCTAAAAACAATTTTTTTATATTTCCAAAATCATAGCCATCTTCTGTTGCAGCTTTGTGTCCAAATTGTTTCAATAGTTTACCAGAGGTCATAGCCAATAAGAACGCAGATGCTCTTTGTTCCAAACAAAAATAGGGATTACTTTGAAAAAAATGAAAGCCCTTTTCTAAACCAATCAGAGCAGACGATGACAAAGATAGACTCAGTTGTTCTTTTAAGTAGTTTTGTTGTGATTTTGTATTTTTTTTCTGCGGCAGATGAATATATTCTGATGTTTGATTGTTTGTAAAACCTGCTACAGTAAAAGCCTCAGCAATCCTGGGTATTTGAACTGGCAAAGAAAAAAATGATTTATCAGAAATTTCCGCTGCGCCATATCCATGCTGTTCAAAAGAATTTTTATGAAAAGGTTTGACAGACACATATCCAGAAATATGGCTTCCTTTTCGTTTGATCCATTTCTCAGTATGAATAGTTACTGGTATAGATACTTCCTGTGTTATTCCTGGCCGCAAATAAACAGTCTTTGTGAACCGGCCAATTTGTTTCCCGTCTGGACTTATCAACATATTACTATACAATTGTAAATAAAAATAACCAGCCATTTTTGTTTGATTCGTTAACGTAGCCCCTATATGCAAAGTATCTCCCAATCGCAAAAATCGCGGCAGCACTTTTTGCACCACCAACGCCTTTTTCACCCTAAACTCTTTGTGCGTACTAGCATACTTATCGCCATTCACCCCTATAGCCATAATTCGAAAGGTAGTTAAGTTATCCGGCAACTTAAAAGAAAATTGGGCATGACCGTTATTATCTGTTTGGATGACAGGATTCCAGTATGCAGTATAACGAAAATTTTTTCTAGTTCCATCTTCATCCTGAAAAACAAATCCTCCATTATTATCTGAATCATTGCCTCCGCCTCCTGGAGAGTTTCCTTTGCGTGCATGTAAATATTGTTTTAACACAAGACTTCGATTTTCCAATACTCCCATCATCAATGGCCAATGAGCATAAATAATTTCTCGAAGATCCGGGAAATAATAATCAATAAGATCCAAAACTGCCCGATCTGCAACAGAAACTGCTAGCTCAGTATTGGGCCTGGATTGGATGCGCACGACTACTCTTTCTCCTGGCGAAAAATCTTTTTTATTTATAAATATTTTTAATGGCAATTTTTTACTAGAATCAGTCACATTCAATTTAGTTACACCATATTGGAATGC
The DNA here is from genome assembly GCA_964501965.1 of uncultured Leptospiraceae bacterium. Lineage (GTDB taxonomy): Bacteria > Spirochaetota > DYNZ01 > DYNZ01 > DYNZ01 > CAZCVM01. The sequence goes on from CAZCVM010000001.1 coordinate 26,278, forward strand.
CGGTTTACCTCTATCCTGAGCAAAAAACTGAACTCGCTCGGCAAAAGACAAATCTGTCCCTGGTTCACTCCTTGGCTTAATGAGCATAACCGCAACATATACATTTGGAAAATGATTTTTTGAAATCGGTATTTCAATGATTTGTTTCTTTTTTGTAATAGTAATTTTTTTCTGCCAATATATATCATCTCGCTCCAAAGTTACAATGGCAGAGGCACTTGCATAAGGAGACTGAATCAATATTTTGGCTTTTTCTCCTGGTCTGTATTGTTGTTTATCTGGCAACAAAGCTACAGAATCATCATTTGGACTATGCCAGGAATAATTTTCTCCACCGGCATATATATAGGTTCTACTATATGCATGCGTTTTACTGTCTTTTGCGATGATCCAATATTCTCCGGATTTTGGCACCTGAAAAGACACAGCTTGTGGCCTATTTTTACTAAATATTTTTTTCTGAAAAACAATCTTTTTTAAAAGCATATTCTTTTTGTAATAGGTCTGAGATGGCCCTTTTACCTTAACAGTTTTCCATTTATAATGAACAACATAAACATCGATAGGTCTTCCAGATATGGATTGGCCATTTTTATCAACAGCCACAATATCCATAGAAAACCGCTTTTTATAATTCAAAAATCGGTTCTTTATATTTATTCCAATAAAACTTTGCCCGGGAAATATTTTTATATTTTGCTGATTGCTGACACTGGATCTATCTATACTTTGTACTGTTGCGGACAATCTCAATTGAAACGGATGAGATAACAAAAGCGTGGTTTGACCGATTTGTTCCTTTTGTTGCTTCTGTCGGATTTGTAAAGCCAGGGAATATTCTCCTCTATGATTCAACTTTCCCGAACCATTACCATAAAAACCATATAAATTGGGCCGCTCCCGCCATGATTCGTCTGTGAAAGAAAAATCCGACAAATTTTCAAAAATTGGATCATTGGGCATCTTTTGTGCACTCCAGGAAACATTGGCTCCTGTCATAGCTGCTCCAAATAAATATTTTCCAGCCAATTGATAAGTCTGTGTGTTTCCAATAAAAGTTTCTTTGGCCCCTTTGATCGTTACAGAAAAATTTACTGGACGATATTCTTCTACCTGAAACGTTTCAGAAATATATTGTTTTTTTCCTTTGTCATAATAATAAACAAACACACTATAATGACCCAGATTTGCTTCTTTATTCAATGTTATCTGGCTATGCACACTACCATGGGAAGATGTCTGCATTCGTTTATCAAATATTTTCTTTCCCCGGGAATCTTTCAGTATGACATGCACCAATTTATTTTTTAACGGCAACGCATTCCCGTCAAATCTTTCGCTAAGTATGGCCTTGAAGCGCATCTTATCGCCTGGCCGATACAAACCCCTATCAAAAATAACAGCACCTTTAAGCTTTTTTGTACCACTGATACTGGAAAGATTATAAGGAACAAGATAATGGTATGATCGATGATGGCGACCGGTGACAAAAGATTTATCCGATTTATTTTGAGCGACATATAAACTTTTACTTGAAACACCTGGTTGTTTTTTTTGAACAACGCAAAAACCTTGTTCATTGGTTAGACATTCACCATTTTTTTTATTACCTATAAAATGTTCAATCTGTACATTCTTTTGAGCTTTTCCTTTAGTAAGAGAATGCACCCAAACATAAGCGGTATAATGATTCTCTTTGACGAGCATTCCCATATCAGTGGATTGCAATATCAACCTACGCGAGGAAACTCTGGCTGAATTTTTTAGAGGCTTCATGTTGATGTATAGCCATCCAAATCCTTGATTCAAATAATTGCTCAAATCAAAAGTGGATTCTGTAGGATTATTGAATTCTTGCGATAGATGCCATATTTTATTCTTTGGATGGATCAAATTTTCAAGGGCATAACGTTTTTCTCCCAAAGCGTTTAGCTGGAGCTGCGCTAGAGTAAGATTTGATATTTGCATATCGACATGCGATACATTGACAGATCGCACACCAATGACCGGCTTCATAGCAGCTTCAATCATTCTGTGACCGGTTTTACTATAAAGATAGGGGCGATAATTGGGCATAGAAACCGTCATAGTCTGAACAGAGCGCATCGAATTGCCATATATATCTTTCAATCCTGAAATGCTCAATTTGTATGTTTTACCTGGCTCCAAATACCAATTGTGCAAGTACAAATATTTTGTTTGACCCTGAGAAGTATTCACCAAAGGAGCATGCGGCTCAAATTGAATGCTTTGTCTCGCCTGGCTTTTATCCACAGGATTGCTAAATTTCAAATAATAGCCCCAGTGGTATTGATAATACTTGGGTTTGCCCATCAATTGTATATCTATTGGGCCATAAGTTTGAAAAATATAAACCATATCTTTTTTCAATTTAGTATTGCGGTAAAGAGCTTTGATTCCTTTATAAAGATAAAGCTTTACTTTTTGATCTCTGCCAAATGCTATTAAGGGTCGTATTTGTATTTTAGACTTGTCCACTTTGATTTTATCGGCATGATTTTGAACCAAGTTTTGCCCCATATATTGAATATGGTATGGATATTTTTTACCCTCAGAAAAAATATCCAAATTTTGTCGGACCTCATTTAAAGAAACTTCATAATCAAAATGAATTTGAAAAACTGGTTTATATTTGATTCTTTTTCTATTGCGGGGATAAATATGTTTTACTTTTAAATCAGGCACAATATACTTAAACCGGAAAGAATAATCCTTATTCAAAGTATCTCCTGACAACGCACGCAAACCTTTTGGAACAATTACTTGATAGGATTGATTATCTTGCCATTTTTTATCCGGCACAAAAGCGCATATCCTGCTACCATACCACCGGAATTTACCTGTTGTTTGCGGAACAATCTGAAAAACCGGTTTTTCAATTGATTCCAAATGCCCTAGAGCTTTGACAGGTTGATTGAAAACAACCAATATTTCTTTTTTTTCATCACCTATCGATATATTCGTAGACGGCAGACCTTGCAATACTTGCAGGCCGGTGGCCTTTACTGTTTGGCTGGATGTTTTGCTTGAATATCCATTTATTTGTTGACCACTAACCACTTGGCTCTGGTTTAATGAATCAGATGCCGCAGGTGATGTCTGCACAGAGTTGCTTTGCTGCAAAAAAAAGCCACCCAAAATAGTCAGCAATACCATAAAAAATTTCGAATTTCTGTTTTTCCCCGCGTTCATATTCCTATTTCCTATTCACAATATTCATCAATCACATCAATGATTCAAATTTTATTCTTCACATTCCGTTATGGGAAACAATCCTGTGCTCAAATATTTATCACCCCTATCAGGAAATATTGCCACAATATTTCCATGTGACACTTTTTGAGCCATCTTTATTGCCGCAAGCATCGCAGCACCGCTACTCATGCCAACAAACATTCCCTCTTTGCTGACAATTTTTCTGGTCATATCAAAAGCATCTTCGCTTTCTATCATAACAGTCTCATCGATTTGCGTCGGATCATATATATCAGGGACAATAGCTTCTTCCATATTTTTTAACCCCTGAATATAATGACCTCGAACCGGATGCGCGCAAACAACCTTAATATTTTTATCTTTTTCTTTAAGATATTTACCGACCCCCATTATTGTTCCAGATGTGCCAATCGCAGAAACAAAAAAATTGATTTTACCATTCATTTGTTCCCATATTTCATTTGCAGTTGTCTGGTAATGCGCAATTTTATTGTATTCATTTTTAAACTGATCCGGCATAAAATATTTATCTGGAAACTCTTGTACCAGAGCTCTTGCCCGACGGATAGCTCCATCCGTTCCTTGACTTGCGTCTGTCAAAACCACATTTGCCCCAAAAGCACGAATCATCTTTCTACGTTCTACAGAAACAGCTTTGCTCATTACAATTTCTACTTGATAACCCTTAACAGAGCCAATCATTGCCAAACCAATACCCGTATTGCCCGAAGTCGGCTCAATAATAATTTTGTCTTTTGTTAATGCGCCTTGTTTTTCTGCCTGATCAATCATGTGCCAGGCAATTCTATCTTTGATGCTGCCAGTAGGATTGGTTCCTTCAAGTTTCGCAAAAATTTTTACGTTTTGCTTGGGACTGAGATGATTTATATGAACCAGTGGTGTATTGCCAATAGCTTCCAGTATAGAGGAAAATTTTTTATCCATTATTTACGCCCATTCATTTGATTTTCACTACAATAAGACAAATAGTTTACAGGCTTATCAGTGACAATTCTTTTTTCTAAAAGCCTGAATGAGCATAAACAAAGAGACAGTAATGGCAACAAATAGAAAATAGGCCAATAGGGAGCTTAAGCCAGCACTGACGCTTACATAACCCAAAATCGCGGCTGCAAGACCCACATAGCTGGCATAAGGCAATTGCGTTTTCACATGATGCATTGGGTCACAAGCGCAAGAAATGGAGGTCATTATCGTTGTATCGGACAATGGTGACGCATGATCACCCAAAATAGAACCATCCAAAACAGCAGCCATGGTCAACAGAGTATACATCCCAAAAATGCCTTCCATTTGCAAAGCCATTGGACCGACAAGCGGCAGCAATATTGCCATGGTGCCATAACTAGTCCCTGTCAAAAAAGAAATCATTGCTCCTAAAAAAAAGGCAACCAGAGGCAAAAAAGACAGACTCAAAACTTCCTGAAAAAGTCCCATCAAATAGGAACCAGTTTGCAAATCCTTAAAAACAGATTTGAGTGACCAGGCCAAAAACAAAATCAAAGCCGGCAACAATGCGGAGCGCAATCCGGCATAAACAGCTTGAAAAATATTTTGCCATAAAGCTTTGGCAACCATTTTACCTAGCAAAATAGATACTATTAATGACAGGCCAGCAGATAAAGCCATAATTTCTTTGTTGTGTTTTGTGTGAGTGATCACCCATCGCCAAAAATCACCACGCAGCAAAAGATAAGGCTCATTCCAGACCCGGTCGAAGCCACCGCTATCAACCAAAAAACCGCCAAACAGAATCATAAAGAGCACAATAATTGGCCCAAATAATGTATATCCACTTAAGACAATACTTGGTTTTGGTTCTAACAGAGTAAAATTTTTGGACAATAATAATTTTGCATTTGAATCCAACAGTTGTCCCCGTGTAGCTCTAGCTTCCGCTTTGCGCATAGGACCAAAATCTTTTCCTATGGTTACCAAAAGAACGACAAAAATTAGCATCATAATACAATAAAATCGATACGGCAAAGCTTCCAAAACCACAGCATAACCATTCATAATGAGGCCGGCATCTTGCAATACAGATTGAAATAACCCGGCTTCATAACCAATCCATGTGCTGACCACCGCAATTCCGGCAACAGGAGCACTTGTTGCATCTACCAAAAACGCCAACTTTTCCCTACTGATCAAAAATTTATCTGACAAGGGACGCATTTGTGATCCCACAATGATTGTGTTGATATAATCATCAATAAAAATGATAAATCCACCAATAACTGTGAAAATCTGTGTTTTTTTGCGACTGGAAGCGCGTTGAAATATCCATTGACCTAAAAAAGCAAAACCTCCGGATATCGTCATCACAGAAGTCAAGGCCAAAATCAAAGCAATAAAAAGAATTATGAGCAAATTGTCTTTTTGTTCTATATTGGCAAAAAAATAGGCAAAAACATTTTGGGAGCCTTTGATGAGAGCGATAACCTCAAAACTTGATGAGGCTTTACTCATTTCAAACAATACAGCTCCAAACCACAAACCAACAAAAAGACCAAAGATCACTTTACGAGTAATAAAAACAATGGCAATCGTCAAAATGGAAGGGATCAGGCTAGGTAAATGGCTCACTATGCTTTGAGCTGGCAAGCTCAAAGCAAATATACTTGAAACAAGAAAAAAGACTCCGATAAAATACCAGGTCTTTTTATTGTATGAATTGATCTTGAACACCTTTTTCTAAAAAGGTAGACTTTAAGTCCACAAAATGCATGTGAAGGCGTCCTTCGCGTACTTTTCCAACTCTAGCGCGGATTTCATACAATTTATCTTTATAAAGGTTGGGTAAATTGTACAAATTGGAGCGAGTTAGATGCAA
>CAZCVM010000001.1:32378-62025 GCA_964501965.1 uncultured Leptospiraceae bacterium
AAAATCTTCAAAAACAATATTCAATTCATTAGGCCGTTCTAAAAAATAGGCATATACGTATACAACACTGCCATAATAGCGAGAGTTAAACTTCATTAAATCCGTGGCTTCAACATATAAATTGGCTGAGCCATAGACTTTTCCACCAAAAGTTTTCAATTTTTTATTTTTATCGCCATCATTTGTCGTGGTTTCTTCTTTTTTATCATTGTCTGTAGTTTTTTTATCTTTATCTTGAGCAAAAATCATCATTCCACCCATAAGATAAATAACTAATACTGAAATTATCAAACCAAAAGCTGTTTTTTTACCCATTTTATAAGGCCTCGGCATTCCTTAGATCATTTTGTATATTCAAATTAATGTATTCAATTTCTATATTCTTTTCATTTATCGGCTTTTTGCATGGAAATTATTATTTCCAATCACGGAAAAATAGTAAGGCAAAAATATTTTCTTTATCCTTATTTGTCAATTTCCTTTATGGATTCGTGCCACAAAGCAAGCAATGATGCCAAATACGGCCTTTCCATCGAAGGATGGGGTACATGCAAATGGCCCAGACGTATTTTAGTGCCATTATTGCTAGTCCAAAGAATATCAATATCGATTTCTCTAGCACTCCAGCGGTTGCGGTTTTGTCTACCCAATTCCTGTTCCATGATTTTACAAAAAAATAATATTTTTTCCAATGACCAATCAGATTGAAAAGCAACCAGTTTATTAATATACTGTCCCCGACTTCTACCTCCCCAGGCTATTGTGTTTTCTTCCGGGCTTTGCCAAACCAATTCCAAATTTGGATTTTTTGTTATTTCGCCAATAAATTTCTCGATACGCTTAGATACACACCCCAAATTGCCTCCCAAAGACAGCAAAATTATTTTTTTCTTCATATTGAAAGCAAAATCTTACTTAACAATTGATTTTTGTCCGATGATATCCCGAATATCCAGTTCCGGAAATTGAACCACTCGGCACATTTCCTTTAAACGGGAAGCTATTCTGCCCTCTGCTACCTCTGTCAATTCTTCGATAGATTTATTGGAAGTTATGATCGTACTTAAGCCCTCTTCATATCGTGAATCAATCAAATCATACAATGTTTCTTCTGCCCATTGCGTTCCTAAATGCGCGCCAAAATCATCCAATACCAATAACGGAATAGAGCTAAACCACTTCTCCAAATCATTGGAAAGCCCATAAGTAGCAGATTCCTGATGAAAAGACCCCCTCAACCGATCCAATGCTCTGGTTGTCTTTAGATATAATGATGAAACACCATGACGAAAAATGATTTCATTCATCAGAATTGTGGCTAAAAATGTTTTTCCAGATCCAGCTACACCTGTAAAAAACAACCCTTTGGGCAGATGACTTTTCTCCCCTTCCCATATAGGCGGAAGCAATTCATTAATTTTGAGCAAAAAACTTTTGTTATTAATGTATTTGGTTTGGTAATGTGAATTGTAAAATTTATACTTATATTTCCATGGAAGATCAGATATTTGGTAAATTTGGCGTATTCGATCCATTTTCAGATGTAGCGGGTAAATCGCGCAAGGCTTGAGCTGACTGGAAGCACTTTCATCGATGATCGCATAATAAGGCTGTTTCTGAGAGCAAAAACAATGTGTTTGGGCACATTCACATATATGCAAAGACACATGTTTTGTGGTAGACAAGGAAAAATCAATGATATAACCTAAACCATTGCAATTTGGACAGCCGATTTGCCCCATTTGAGGAAAATCTGTGTCAGAGGCTTTATTTGTTTTTTCTATTTGTTGTGTCATAAACATGCCTTATAACGATATTTGTACCCCAATAAAAATACTGGCTTTTTTGAAAAAGAACAATAATTAATTGAAGTTTATCTATACATAAAAATTTGTACTTGAAAAAAGAAAACATTTTTTATAGTCTATACCGAAAATCATGGAAGGTTTTCTAATTTTTTATGTTTTTTTAGCCGATTATAAACCATGGAGCAATGCCAGCCTATAAGGGAATTTTTATGAGATTTATCAAAAAGGAGTTTAAGAATGAATATACAAATATTTAGAGAAAGAATAGGCAAAGGATGGTACATACTTTCTCTGTCATTAATCGTCGCAATTTTGGCCACATCGTTGGTTGCACAGCAAGGCAACGCCGGTGGACAAGGAAAAAATCAAGATGATAAACTGAAAAAAGGTGATAATACCTTTTCAGAATATGACAAAGTCAAAGGATGGAGAATTCGTGATTTCAAACCGTATATCAAAGCGTTTGCTGATCTAGAGCTTTTGAGTGATGAACGATCATTAATGATATTGCAGCAAGCCAAAGATGATTACAATTTTGGCATTGGTATACTGCAAAACATGGAAAGTGATATAATTAAGTTCAAAGAAGCTGCCAAAGACGCCAAAAATTTAGAAGAACGTTGGTATTGGCAAGTGATTGATCGCAAAAATAGAGAGCAGCGTATCATTAATAGGAAAAAACGTGAAGCAAAAATGAAGTCAGTGACATACTTCACTAAAGCGATCCACCGTCTTGACAGAGTCCAAAACAACAAAGTACGGGCAGGAAATGATTTTCAAAATTTTCAAGGCAATTTGTACAAAGTTTATGTGAGCACGCAATATGATTTAGGAAACTTTGCACCATGTATTCCTATTCTAAATAGATACATTAAAATACGCAAAGAGAATGAAAAAGATATATGGGCTCATCGTTATTTAGCTAGCTGTTATGCGTTCCAAGAAAAAGTATTGATGATTAGTCACAATAGTCCAGAAAGCACGATTCTTAGGTATCGTAAGCTAAAGAATGACCATTTACTGGAAGCGGCAAAGCTTAAGTATCCTGATCCAGAATCTCCTGAAAGAAAACAAATTTTTCAAATTATCAGTGAAGATTCCATCAATACTGCGCCGATCAACAATTACAAATAAAAGCCCATTCAAAAATTGTCCCTTGGGTAACGGAATACCCCACAAAGGTACAAAAAAAGCGTCCCACAAGGACGCTTTTTTTTTATTTTCAGGTTTCCTTTCTATACAATTCTACGAGACTTGTCCCTAAACTCATAAAAAACAAAAATATCTAAGCATGAAAATATACAAAATATTAACAATCAATCCTGGCTCTACAAGTACAAAAATCGCGTTATTTCACAATCATGATTTAGTTTTTTTGCAAAATATTCGTCACTCCGCTCAGGAACTAGCCAAATTTTCGACCATTTATGAGCAATATCCTTTTCGACTTCACCTTATATTACAAGAGCTTGCCAATGCACAAATAAACGCTGAAGAATTGGATGGTATTGTTGCCCGAGGTGGTTTATTGAAACCAATTGCCTCTGGAGTTTATCATATTAATAATGAAATGGCCAAAGACATGATCGCGAAAACAAAAAATGCTCTCGCTTTCATTGCCGATCCGGTAGTGGTTGACGAATTGGATGACCTGGCCAGAATTTCCGGCCACCCCTTGATCAAACGAATTTCTATTTTTCATGCCCTCAATCAGAAGGCTATCGCCAGAACCCATGCACGCGCAATTGGCCGGACATACGAAGAATTGAATTTGATCATAGCTCATTTGGGCGGAGGTATCAGTGTAGGAGCGCACAAAAAAGGCCAAGTAATTGATGTCAACCAGGCGTTAGATGGGGATGGACCATTTTCTCCTGAAAGAAGCGGTTCTTTGCCAGCAGGTGCATTGGTACGATTATGTTTTTCGCAGAAATATAGCGAGCCAGAAATATTGGCCATGATTACCGGCCAAGGCGGATTAGTTGCTTATTTGGGTACAAATAGTGCCTTGGAAATGGACAATCGCGCTTCAGATGGTGATGAAAACGCTATTAATGTAGAAGAGGCATTGGCATACCAAATTGCAAAGGAAATAGGTGCGATGAGTACTGTACTCAAAGGTAAGATAGATGCAATTTTATTGACGGGCGGCATAGCCTATATTAATACTATTACGAATCTGATAAAAAAAAGAGTAAAACATTTGGGTCCTGTAGGGATTTATCCCGGAGAAGATGAGATGAAAGCTCTGGCTTTCAATGGCTTCATGGTTTTATCCGGTAAATGGCAAGCCAAAGACTATTAGAAAGCAAAACAAATACCTACATTCTTAATTATTTTTTTAACATTATTTTTATTATTGAAAGAAAAACAAAAAAAATAGCAAAAAACCATGCATAAAAATCGAATAATAATTTTTTTTTTGCTCCTATTTCCATTAATAGGCAATTCTAATAAAACCATTCCGGTGATAAAGCATTTACAACCAGGAAGCAAAGACCCTGTTTTGCTTCACTGGAAAAAGATGATTCAACACAATTTACGAAGAAGCCGGCAAAAACCCTATATTGCTTTAACAAACCTTCAATTTGCTCGGTACAAGGTAAAAAAGGAAGATTCTTTGTGGTTTATTATCAGTTCTCTATCCCTAGATGTAGATACCATTGCCCAAATAAATCAACTTTCTTCGATTTATGACATAAAAGCTGGCGACTGGTTATTAATACCCAATATGCGCGGCACATTCAGAGCATTTGCCTTAAATGCCCGATATGATGCGATTGGCCGCAAATGGAAAGTGCCTTCGTTGCATATAGCATCCGCAAACAAAACTCCCATTATTTACAAGAAAAACCAGTTCCTTTTCTTACCCGGCACTAAGATGACATCCTTGGAAAGGGAATTGTTTTATGGTACTGCTTTTCTTGCCCCATTAAAGAAGGGAAAGGGAACCATTTCATCCAAATTTGGGCCTAGAAAAGACCCTTTTACAAACAAAGATACTTTTCATGGCGGCTTGGATATTGCTGCGCAAACAGGTACATCCGTATATGCTGCCCGAACTGGCCAAGTAATCTATACTGGATGGGCTGGAGGCTATGGCAAATTAATTATTTTGAAGCATTCTTTTGGATATCAAACATATTATGGTCATTTATCCAAAATTTTGGTAAAGAAAAACCAAAAAGTGTATTCTGGAACATTGATTGGCCGTGTCGGCAATACAGGCAAATCCACTGGTCCACATCTTCATTTTGAAATCCGCCGCAAAGGCCGTTTTTACAATCCGCAAAAATATATTCATTCATTAAAACATAAATAAGCTTTAATCTATGGGCAACTTTATTTCAAGTTATCCATAGATTCATCTCAATTTTTTTTTATATGTGCTAAATATATGGATACAATAATGATTTGTAAATTTTATTGACACAGTGCACTATAATTTAAAAATATAGCTTAAATTAAAATAAATACCGGAATAAATATGAGAACCATAAAACGTTACGCCAATAGACGATTGTATGATCCAGAAAGTAGCAAAACCATTACATTGGATGACGTTGCTACATTAATCAAATCCAAAGAAGAATTTCAAATTATTGACAATGCTTCCAATGAGGACATCACCAATAAAATACTTGCCCAAACATTTTTAAAAATCAATTTAACTGGTGTGGATGATACCTTAAATAAATACCTACTTTCCACATTAATACGGGAAAGCAGCGAAAATATGCAATTATTTTTGCAAAAAATGATTCTTTCAGGGATAGGCTTAGCTAACCAAACAAAAGAATATATCGAACAAATGGTGCATCATATTAATATCGACAATCAACTGGAAAGCAACCTGGTTACTGATTTGACCAAATATATCTCGTCCCAGGCAGAACAGTTGTCGGATCAAGTCCAAAATGGTATCAAAAACCTGGGTATTGCCTGGCCATTGGTAGATCCAAAACAATGGGAAGCAAAAAATATCGAAACAACGCAATTGCTAGAAGAATGTCAAAAACAATGCGAAACGTATGAAAAAGAAATAGAATCATTAAAAAATACGATTTCTCAAAAGGAGCAAGAGATATATGAATTGAAAAAAATGCGTCATTCATCCATTAATCCAAATCATCCTTCCATAGAAACGTAAGAAGCAATGGCGCAGTACGAGCTGGTCATTAATCCAAAAACATTGTACAAAATCATAAATTCTCATGCAGAAATTTATGATGAGGAAATTGAAGATTTTCGTATTGATTTGCGTAAAGGCGTGGTTCGTATTCAAGGCAATATTCGGCGAGGGGAAGCTTTTAGCGACAAATTGCTAAATTTGACGCGTTATGTTTTTTCATTAAAACTAATTCTAAAAAACTATGATCCGACCCAGCAAATCGTAGAATTTGAAGTCCAAAGTTTTGAAGGTAAAGATCAAAATTCCTCTATTTTCAATGTTTTGGGATCATTTTACGCTATATCCAATCTAATAAAAAGAGAAACCATTAAAAAAATATGTCATCCCAATACACCGTATTCCCATGATAAGGATTTCCATATTTTTTATTTGGATTTGAAATACTATTTAACGAAAATGCCTCATTATTTAGGTAAATTTAAGTTTACCAATATCAAAATTGAACGCAGAAAACTCGTATTTCATTGTCAGTCCAATATTATTATTCGCTGGATTATGTATTTTTGGGCAAAAAATCAATCCAGAGTTCAAATCCAGTCTTTTTTTAAGAACTAGTCTCTTGCAATAAATTTTTCATTTCTTCAAAAATAATTTCTGGCAAAATATAGGACAAACAATTTTTGTATTCACATTTACTTTGAATGCATTTTTTGCATTTTGTTAGTCGAGGCCGCATAGCAACAAAATGACCTGGTCCATAGGGTGCGTATCGACTGGGGGCCATACCTGGAGAAAGCGGAAATAAAACCAAAGATAAAATTCCCATAGCTACAGAAATATAGTGACATCCGTCATAATTTCCAAAAAACATTCGCGCTTTTTGAAACAATGCAGCTCTTTGCTGAATATCATCTGATATATATATATGCAGCAATTGCTTTTTATTCAGAACCTGATTGATTTTTTTTTGCATATCATATATTGCTTCGGAATCTTCTTCATGGCCGATCAATACAACCGCAAGCCCCAAACGGTGAATAATAAGATATATTAAATCTTGCATATAAGATAAAGGCCAACTTGGCCCGGTACCTACCAAAATTGGTTGGATCACAATATAATCTGTTATTGCATTTTCTTTTAAAAAAATATGTACCTTTTCCAAAATGGCTTTACTAGGCAAATATTGGGGATAAAGCATATCTTTTGCTGTAGCATCAATTCCTAATGGAAGAAGTAGGCGCAAATTGTAGGTTGTTTCATGACTGCCTCCTTTTTTGCGGCTTAAGTTTATTCGAAAATTGTAAAGCAATGAATACAATCTTCGCGATGTGCCAATACGGTGAGGAATCAATAAATACAAAAAAAATAAGGCCAATACAAAACGAGGATACACAGAAATCACTACATCAATATTTTCATTCCCAAAGTCTCTGGCCAAACGAAAAAAACCCCAAAAACCCCGATGCTTTTTTTTAGGTTCAAAGATAAAAATTTTATCAATCTCTGGATAAAGCTTTGCAAAACTATAAGCATCTCGCTGAATGAGCAAAGAAATCGTGGCCTTCGGATATTTTTTTCTTAATGCCTCAATCATTGGAAGGGTTAATGCGACATCTTTAGTTTTATCAGTCCTTGAAATCAGAATATGACTTCTTTCATTATCCAATTCAATCATGAAGCGGTTCCTTGTTCAATTTCGGCCAATCTAGTTTTCACAACAGCCTCCAATTCCCAGTACTTGATTTCTTCATCTTTATTTTTGGCGTTTTCTTTGTATCTTTTTATGGAATAATTGTAAAAATTTAGACTTTCTTTGTCTGATTCTTCCAATATTATTCTTTCTAATGAATCAAGGGATTCTTGGAGAATAACCATTTGAAAATCACAAAAATTTTTCAATTTTACCAGCTCTTTATAATTCTGGCGTAGTTCTTCTTTATTGTTTTCATTAATAATCATTGTATCCAAAAAGGTTTGAATATATATATTGTCTTGAATCGTTAAAGATTTTTCCAACAACAAAGATTTCATTTTGGACAATTCCATTTTGCGCAAAAAGATTCTTGCCAAAAAAACCGGATTATCTGAATACAAATCCAATGACATATCACTTTGCTTGACAAGATCAATAGCTCTAAGCTTTGATGCATCAAATTTTTCTCCCAACAATTTTTTCCGGTTGAATTGAATTTTTTCATTTTTACTATTTTTTTTCACCTCTTGATGCACTTTAATAACAAAAACAAATGACTTGGGTACTCTTTGCTTAATAGAAACCAACTCCCGTCTTTGAATAGAATCATCTACTACAACAAAATTGGGAACTCTGCCCAGGCGCAATTCTTTGTACAAATCTTCTTCAGATGACACTTGCTCTACATTCATGGGGTACAAATCGCTTGAAGAAATTGTATGCAGCAAAATTGCTTTTTCTTTGTCCATTTGGCGATGCCCATAAGGAACAATGATTCTATTATTTTTTATTGGTAAAAAAGTTATCCCCATATATGCTTTGCGAATAAAAAAATTGGCTCCTACAAAGACAATGGATTTGAGATTGTTGATTATTTTATTTGGATCTTGTGGGTCCAATCTTTCTGGATTGCCGTCAGGTTTGAAAATTAAAAATGTATGGCTATTTTGTCTGACTTTGATGATAAAATCTTTATCTGTTATATGTTCAATTTCATTTTGGTTGTTTGTTATCATGGTCAGTTTTCCTTATTACTCCCATTCTGAAAAAACATCTGATACAATGGCTGCATGATATCCTTTGCTTTTTAGCCAGGCAATCATTTGCTTATTGCGATGCCAAGCAAACTCATCTTGAAACAAAAAAGTCGTCTCATGCGGTAAGTCATGGTTGAGTATTTCGTAGCTTAAAGCAGAAAAAAAACTTTGTTTATAATTCCACTCTGATGTCAAGGTTGTTTCCGGTTCATCAATCAGAATATATATCTTACAAAACCAATGACCATAAAAATTTACAGAATTTTGAATAATTGTATGGATTCGTTTTTTCAATAAAAGCAAATTATCTTCACAACGAAAATCATTATTCCATTCATTATCTTTTGCCATTTTTATCTGTGGATTCAAATTGCGTAAATAAGATTCATCGTAAAAAAAACCGGTAAATACCATAAAAAAATGGGAGTGTATTTTCTTTTTAATTTTTAATGGCAATTCCTTTCCATATTCAATCCATGATTTTATATCTTTCGCAGAAGTTATTAAAAAGAAATCCCATTTTTCTTTGGATAAAAAAAATAAATAATCATTTATCTCTTGATTCCAAAAATAATAACGCAGCAGATCCAAATCCAATGTAAGCAATATGCGTGCCTTTTGACCATGCAACTTTGTGTTGAGAAGCTTAAGGCCGTTTGCCAATCCTTTAACCGCCAATGGCGTACCATCATCCAATCTCCCCTGAATTAACCAACGTTTTTGCTGTTCTCTATAAAAAGATTTGCCAAACCATTGCAATCCATAGATACCAAACCGAATATGCCGTAAAAGCACAAAACTACCAATATCAAGCCAAAAAACATTATCTGTCTTATTCATATTGTGTATCTGAAAAATTGATGGACATCAAATTCAAGGGTTTGCTTTTCTATTGAATCATTTCATCTGCCAATTTTCCCAAATCTTCCATAGAGGAGCGAATAGCAGTGTTCGCATCAGCAATTCTTTGTGAAATACTCACCAATTCCTGGGCAGATTCAGAAATATAAGAAATTGTTTTACTGGATTCTTTTGTGGCTTCTTTTTGTTCAGTGGTAGAATTTTCAATCGATTTACTAGAATCAAATATTTTGGCATTTAAGCCAGTGATCATTTTAATGGTAACCCCAATATCCTGCACCATGTCACTAACATGACTAATTTCTTTACGGATCACGTGAATGGCCTGGTCTAGCCGTTTCATAACTTGAGATGTTTCATCAATAGCCTGATTACTTTCGTCAATAAATTTTTGATTTTCTTTGATGATTTTTTCTATTTCCGATGCATTGGAAGTGGTAGCCTCTGCCAATTTGGATATTTCATCCGCAACAACAGCGAAGCCTCTTCCTGCTTCACCTGCTCTGGCTGCTTCAATGGCTGCATTTAGTGACAAAAGATTGACTTGATCTGCTATTTCATTGATCACTTGTACAAAATTGGACATAGCACCGCTTTTTTCTTTTACAGTGGCAAATTTTTGGGTAGTCAAATCGATAAACTGGGCAGACTTTTCCGAGTCTTTGGCAACATCACTTAGCGCGCCATTGATTTCCTCTGAACTATCTTGCAATTGATCATTCACTTTTTTTAGATCCTGCACAGAACCAACAATTATTCCTGTTTCTTCATAAAGAGACTGGGCCACTTTATTGATAGAATCAGAATTATTGGTCAAACCTTCCAAAGCAGCAGTTATCTCTTCCAATGAAGAAGCTTGCTGTTGGGTAATATCATTCATGTGAATAGTAGAAGTTTCTTGATTTTGTGTTTTTTCCTGCAATGAATTTACGGATTTAACAACCGATAATGACATTCTTTTTAAATTTTTTATGGAACGATTGGCTTCCGAAGATTTTTCTATTGCCAATTCCAGAAGTCTTCTAGTTGCTGTCGCGCCCACAGTTGTGCCGAGTCCCACAAAAATATAAACAATATATCGAACAATGAGATTGCTTTTGGGGCCGTCAGGTATCAATTCAGGACGCAATATCAACAAAGATGTTTGAGAAAGCAATACCAAGATGAATGTGAAAATAGATACCCATTTATCAAAATAAAAAACACTTAGTGCCAGGGACAAATAATGAATAGCAAACATTTCTGAAGCACCATAAATTATGTATTGAAAAATCCATAAAGACACAGTTGTACCTAAAATGGCAATATATCCAGAACGTTTTTTACCAGCAGTTTTTTGCGCAATCAAAAAAGTCAATCCAAATATGGACATAGTGGAACCCAATTCAAAGTAAATACTTGTCCAGGTCAAATACTGCGAACCTGTTCCAGTGATTTTGATCATCAAAGCAGAAATATTACTAAGAAGCAAAATTATGAAAAAAGATAAGAATACTCTTTTATTGTTTTTAATTAATTGCTCAGAAAAAACCTTGGATTGCCCCATTTTGCGGCTTTTTTCTTTTTTATCTTTTTTTTCTTGATTGATTTCTTTTTCGGAATTTTTATCTGTATTCATTGTTCGTTCCAGTTACCAATTGCGCATTGTATATGACTCAAATATGGATACCATATTTTCTATTATCGCTTAGGGTTGTACAAGCATTCTATTAATCAATAAAATTTTTAATATCAAGCAAAAAAAGGCTAAGATTTGGCAGTATATTTTTTTTAAAAATGATTATGAAATAGCGGGAAATGCTAGAAATCATACAATTCATTTCCCGCCTGCACGATGACAATGGATTATTAACCTATGAATAAGTATAAAAACCCCTGCCTGTTTTGCGGCCAAGATGCCCGGCAGCTACATATTTCTGTAACAATACAGCAGGCCGAAATTTGGGATCACCAATCTCTTTGTGCAGTATTTGCAAAATAAATAATACAGTGTCAAGCCCTATCAAATCAGCTAAGGCTAATGGACCGATAGGCTGATTGGTACCCAAAACCATACCTTTATCAATATCCTGGGGCGTAGCCAGGTTTTCTTGCAATACGTTTATGGCCTCATTAATCATAGGCAACAATATTCTATTCACCACAAAACCAGGAGAATCTTCACTTTTTATTGTTTCTTTACCAAGTTTTTCTGCCAATACTTTTGTAATAGTGTATGTTTCTTCCGAAGTATCCAAACCATTAATGATTTCTACCAATTTCATAATTGCCGGCGGATTCATAAAATGCATTCCAATGACTTTTTGCGGACGTTTAGTCAAAGCACCCATTTTAGTTATTGAAATAGAGCTTGTATTGGAGGCCAGAATAGCTTCCGGTTTACAAACATTGTCCAATTGTTCAAATAATGTTTTTTTAAGCTCAAAATTTTCTGATACTGCCTCAATAACGATATCCACACCAGAAAAGTCAGCTACATTTTGACTAATAGTAATATTGGACAATATATTTTGTGCGCTGCCAGACAATTTTCCTTTTGATTCAAGTTTTGTTAAGGATTTTTCAATGGCAGCTTTTCCTTTGGTAAGAGCCTGTTCATAGGCGTCCACCATTATGGTTTGTATACCAGCCATGGCCAACAATTGGGCGATACCGCTTCCCATTTGACCTGCACCTAAAACACCAGCTTTTTTTATATCCATAACATTTTCCTTATTTTTTTTATTTACAATTTTACCCCCAAACCAAACGATTCATTTTTGTTGGCAATACTTTTTTCATTTACTACATACAATTTTTTTTAAATATTATTATGGATACACTAAATCGTAACATTCAAGAAGAATTCCAAAAAATCTATCAAGAGATCAATGAATGGAAAAAAATCCAGTATCGAAAAACTGGTGAAGCGGAAAAAAAATGGCAATCTATTTTTGAAAAAGTATCACAATATGTTTATTTGTTTCCCAAAGCCAGGTTCCATGCGTCAGATGATACCTGTAGCGATTTTTTTCTATTTGCAGTGGATTATATCCAAGATACCTTGATTCGTGCGTCAGAGTCTGAAAATGCTTTTTATTTTTATTTTGCCAAATCCCTACGCAATCTTTACTACAAAATGATTGCACAAAAGAAAAAAAAGGAAACGATAGAAGAAATCAATGAATCATACTGGATAGCGGATACAAACGGCGTATACAAAAATAGCGCGGATCATTGGGATGTCATTATCTATAGATCAGCTGCCAATTACAACACACTTCAATATCAGGAAAATTTTCCGAACGAAATGCCGGCCAAACCATTGGAACTGAATGATCCAATAAACTCATACCTCGCTGAATTGGATATGCCCAATCGCATCATACTCAAATTGAGTTTTGGTTTTCTGCTCAAGCCCTCGGAGATGGATTATATCTCCCAAAATAATGAACAAAAAAACCTGTCCGAGTTAATGGCTTTAATGACCAAGGTCCAGCAAAAATTTACAAAACAGAATCTACGAAGAGCAAAAATATTGGAACGGATCGATATTTTATTTGAAAGAAAAAGAATGCGAGATCTGACGAAAACAGAAAATAAAGAATTGAAAAATATTCAAAAAGAATACTACTCCTTTCAAAACCAAATGATCTCGATACGAGATATTGCCCAATTGCTTGGTCTTTCCAAATCAAATGTTCAGCGTATTTTACAAAAAACCCTAAATGTTTTGAAATCAAAATTGCTAAACAAAGAGGAACAATTGTATGACAACGCCTAAAAAATCCAATAATCATTTAACTTTACTACAATTGGAACAAATCAGTCAAATCCTTAGCGAGGCAAAACCAATGCCGGATGAGTGGATTGGTCCATTGCAGCACATATTGCAATGTCAACAGTGTTTTATGGAAGTTCAAGAAAGCATTCAAGATTTGCAAGCCATAAAAGAATCAGCCATGATTTTGCAGCAGCAAGAAATCAACAAGCCAAAACCTTTTGAATTCATTGTCGAGCAAATGAATCGCGGTTTTGAGCTAGTAAAAGCCAATATCAAAGAGTTGATGACCACCCCCATGCCTTTGTATCATTCCATTGGATCCATGGGCAGCATTGGCGGGATACATTTTATTCTTTTTTTTCAAAACCATCCCATAAAGGTTTCCATAGAAACAGATAGCTTAACCAAATTTAAAATGAATTTTTTAGGAATGCCGGCCACTATTCGCAAAATTTCTATTAAAAGAGAGCAAAACAATGAAGAAAAACTTGTCTATGAATTTGGAGTTCGACAATTTGAGCATATTGCCCACCTTTCCAAAGAACAAGTTTACAACAATCAAATGGATCAACAAACAACAATTCTTTTGTATGCCAATGATATTTTTCTGGGACAAATAATATTGAATCCAAAAATTGAAATTTTGGATTGAAAATTTTGAATCAAAAGGACTTGTAAATAGCAATACCTATGAGCGATACTATGAGCGATACAAAAATTGTCATAGCGGGTTTGGGAAATCCAGGCAAGCAATATCAAAAAACACCCCACAATATTGGTTTTGCCTTAGTAGATTTTTATGCGGCGCATCACAATGTAAATTTTCAAAAAATTAAAAAAATACAGCTTGCTGAGTTTGTACTACACAATACAAAAATTTTCTTAATCAAGCCGAGTTGTTTTATGAATCTAAGTGGCGAAGCGATTGTCCCATTTTGCCGAAAAAATGGAGTACCAGTAGAAAAACTCATTGTCGTTCATGATGAAGTAGAATTGTCTGCCGGAATATGGAAAGAGAAAAAGGGCGGTGGTCACAAAGGACACAATGGTCTTCGCAACATCATTTCAATGTCTACTGCGGATTTTAACCGTATTCGAATTGGCGTAGGCAGACCACCAAATCCAAATTTCCGTTTAGCAGATTATTTGTTGTCATCTATGCCGGACGATGAATGGATGAAAATCCACAATATTTTTGAAGAAATCAAAAATTATTTAGATAACACAATTTATTTTTCAAGTAATCAATAGGTCAATAAATAATTGGCCCAAAAATATGGGTGCGCATTGCGTTGCTTCACTCTAATTTGGGCTTCTACTAGAGCCTGATGCGCTGGTTTCTTATTTTTCAATAAATGAATGTAAAAAGCAGATATTAGAGTAGCCGAATTTCGAAAGGAATCTTTATTGCCCTGGATCAAAGAATGAATGTATGTTTTTATTCCGACCGCTCTAGCAATCTGATGCAGATAAATTTTCTTATCTTCAATATCATAATTACTGCTTTCAAAATTCCAATTGACATGACTCAAAAAAACAAACTCAATATTGGTATTCTTTAAAAGAAGCAATTGATCCAATGTTATCTTCGTTAATCGCCTACCATCCACAGCTAGAATAAAAAAAGCATTGTTCTGGTGTTCTTTTTTGTACCAGACCACAGGAAGAGATATATGCCAGATATCTGAATGATTTAAGGCTTGAAAAATATTTTTTTTATTCAGATCGCTTTTATTTATCATAATGATTTGATCAAAACGACTTTTGATCAAATCCACTTCTGTACTAGTAAAATCATAATCCTGCATTGTATCATTCAATTCTGGCTGAAACAATGCCGTCATTTTTTTTTCTTTATTTAATTTTTGTATTGCATTTATGTTTTTACTTGAAGAAAATAATCTACCAATATCACTAATTTGAAATAAATTAAAAAAACTGAATTTTTCAACCATAAACTTTTGATCATTAGTTACCAATGCAGCAAAAGGAATAGATCCCAGTTGTCGTCCCCCAATGATTCCAATGGTAGAAATTTTTTTCTCCAACAAAAAATCTATATCCCTGGCAAATAGTTTTTTGAATAGGTTATTTCCTGTTTCTTGATAATTTTTTAAGTTAAAATTTTGTAGAGTTTTTATATAATTTTGAACATCAACACCCAAGGATTCATAAATCCCGGCAACGTCTCGCATACCCTGTGGACCATCTTTGAATATGTAAATCGGATAATATTTATTGCCTATTACAGGATAATACAAAATGACATGATTGGAAGGCAATAGCTCAAATGATTGCACTATTTTCTTTTGAATTTTTTGAAAAGAAGTCAACAACAAATCCTGTTTTGCCAAGTCTATCTCAGAAAAATATTTCTTTTTTCGTACAAGAGATTCACTTTGGATTCTTTTTCTAGTTTGGTAATTGAGTTTAGCATAGTCTTTGTATTGATCATTGTAGAAATTTAGCAAATTTGATAAAGCATGATACATAAAAAACGGATTTATTTTTTGCAATAAAAATTTCTGTTTTTGTGATACTGTTTGGTTTCGCAATTCCCGAAAAAATTCCGTAGCAGTAATCAGATCCAAATGTTTGTTTTCTTTGTAATAAAAATCAAATACCGATGTAAGCATATCTTCAATCAATACATTGGGCACATATACTTCAACTGTTGTCTTCCATTGCTCATGCATATTGTATCTTTCAATAGAGGCCAGAAGACTTGCAAAATCTTTTTCATTTATTTTATTGTATCGAACAAATTTAGCCCAAATAAAAAGCCACTCATATTGTTTGAAAATTTTTTCTTTTTTTGCGTAACCAGGTAAACGATAAAAATAAAAATTTATTTTTTTATAATTCCGGTCTTGAAGAGCAAAATAATAATCAACAATATATGACCAGACCCTTAGTTGCCATAAATTATTTTGTCGGCTGATCTTTATTGCCTGATGAACAAAATCCTGGGCCTGTTTATGATTTTTGTCAATTTTATGAACAATTGCCAAATACAATAATGTCCTAATATGCAACACGGGTTCAGTTTTCTTTTGGGCTTGTTTATTTTCTTTTGTGTTGGGGGGCGACGCAGCATTTTCTTGAAGTATTTTTTTCAATGTTTTTTGTAATATTTTCTGCGTGCAAGAAAAATCTTGTTGCAAATAACAAGTCATTGCCTTGAGAAAAAACAAAGAAGATAAAGAAGTATCCGCGTATATTCCTTCATTCTTTTGCTTTGCTTGTGGATTTTGTTGCTTCAATATCATTTTTGATAAAATATCTCGTGCTGCTTTAAATTGTTGATTGAACAATAAAGCGATCGCATGATGATATTTTAATGTTTGATCCTGATTAAAAAGGCTTGCAAATTCATTTTGTATTTTTTGTCCAATATGCTTGGCAAGAGCATATTTCCCTGACGCAAAAGAAATCATAGCTCTATATTTTAGTACGACAAATCGTGACTCCTCTTGCATCTGGTCTGTGTTTAGCTTTTGCAAAAACAGAAAAAAAGAATGCGTTTTTTTCTGAGCAATAGCCCATTTATAGTATTGCTGCAATGCATTTTCCTGAAATGAAATATTCTTTGATTTTAGAGCCAGTTGATAATAGTTGACTATATATTGTTTTTGCTTTGAGGCAGAATAAGATTTTCTTTCTTCCCGTAAAATACCCACTAATTGAAGAATTTTTTGATGAATATGCAACAGTTCTTGATCGTCTTCAATAACTTTGTATTTTTTCTCCAATTCTAACAGCAAAGAATTGATTTCAATGGCTTTTAAGGCATAAGTTGCTTTTTTTGCACCTGGAACCGATGAAAGCAAATTGTCATATACTGCGATCATTTCCAATAAAGTATAAAAAATTTGATATTTAAAAGATTCGCTAGATACAAGTTGCCCATAAAGTAAAGATTGCCGCAAAGATCGTATGGCGGATTGATACTGTTTTAAGGCATGCTGATTCATGCCCAGATGATAATAAAAATTGGCCAACAATTCTAATGGATAAACAATCTTTTTATTGTTCGTTATTTTTTTTTCTGCTTGATTGAAGTACTTGGCAGCTTGGCGATATTCTTTTTTTTGAAAATAGATCAGGGCCCATAAAAAATTCTGGTAATATTCCATCCAGCTTTTATCATTAAAGTTAATGTTATCCAAAATTTTAGGATCAGAAACAAAAGTTTGCCATTTGACTAAAATTTTTTCTGCTGGTTCATAACCCCACTTGGTCAAAACAATATGGATTTTCTGCAATGATTGTATCGGGTTTTGAGCAACCAATTTCTGAGTTATGTTTTTAGAAATATATTGTTGCGGCGAGTTGTCTGCGGACACTATGCCGGAAAAAAATAATAAAACAGCCAGGCTTATTGTATAGTATTTGGGAGCTATATTTTTCATTTTATAAAAAATCCGTTTATAAAATATCCATTGCATTGCAGTAAATCTGTTCACGAGCTGGGTAAATGACTATCCCGTAAGCATTGTATTTATCATTGTCAATAGAAAGAATGAGTTCATTGTCTGAAATAATTTCTAATTCGCTCACCCAATGGCGAGAATCTATTTTTTGTAAAAACAATAAACGCCATATTTCTTTCAAGCTATAGTCTTGCCAATTCTTTTTATGAAAGCTTTTGTGAAATAGAGTTAATTCCATTTTTTTTGAAAATTTATTTTGAAGCATAGGCCGTACTATTTCCAGATATGTGCTGGCAATTTTTATCTGTTTTTCATTATCCATTTGAATGCTTATGGTAGTTGACTTAGTTTCGGCAAATAACTTAAATTGATGCAAAAAGATAAATTTACTTCCCCGTATCTTATTTCCATTTTTTCCAATCAATTGAAAAAAAAATGGACGCAAATAAAAACCATTTTTTTGATCCAATGAAATAGAAAAATACCAATTTTCCACTCGATCAGGAATCGTAGCTCCGGACCGGCCAAATGTTAATGGCAAGTATACCAATTTTATATCTGATCGAAGTAAACTTCCTCTAATATTGAAAAAACCACGTATTACCTCTTTCAATGTTCCTTTGCCGCCAATCGCGAGAATCGTTGAAAACCCTTCGGAAATGGCTTTTTGGGTTATATTTGTTGCGTGGCCTTTTGTTTCCGTGAACTCATAATCAAAATAATGAAAATAAATATTCATCTTGCGCAACAATTCGGGCCACAACAGTTTGCCAATACCTTCCGCTGCAATTGGATTAATAATAACCTTAAGCCCCTGATCCAATAAATTCATTTTTTCTTTACCATAGGAAATTTGGGCTTGATTTCTTTTTCCATTGGCACTTCCAATGATATTTTTTTGTTTTCTTTTCGATTTTTTCAAAAATACTTCCTAAAAATAGCTTTTTATAGCTATTGTTGTTGTGAATCGTTCGCTCATATCCATGGTGATTCAATTTCTAAAAGAAAGGAAAAACATGAAAACTTTTTCAATCACATTTTTACATTTTTTCTATAATATCACAGTTATTGGCCTTGATTTTGTCATGCATTTTTTTGCTCTGTTTAGTACAAAAATTCGTGAATTTGTTCGAATCCGCAAGGAAAATATAAATTTGCCTATAATGAATTCCCAAGTATCCCATCTAGATATTTGGGTGCTGCATGGAGCTTCTGTGGGTGAGCTTATTCAAGTAGAAGCAATGATACCTTATATTTTATATGAAAATAACCAAAATAGCAACAAAAATAAAATTCTTATTTTATTATCCTATTTTTCCCCTTCCGGTGAAAAAAAAGTCCAACAAATTGCCAAACAATATCCCAACCAGGTTTTCTATCAGGCATTGCCATGGGACAACCCATTTAGGATAAAAAAATGGTATCAACAAATTCAACCCAAAGTTTTTATCGCAGGGAGTTATGATATCTGGCCAAATGTTGTTTTGACTCTAAAGAAAAATAATGTCCCTATTTTTCTCATTTCAGCGATTTTGTCTTCTCAATCCAAACGGTTTGATTCACAGTTTAAGAAACTCAACAAATACATTTATCAACAACTTACTTTTATTGATACAGTAGATAGAGCCAGCGCAGAAAGGTTTCAAAGCATTCTTTGGTCCGCGAGCACCACTGACAAAGATATGTTTATTTTTACAGATGGCGACACTCGATGTGATTTTATTGCAAAGACAATTTCTCTGCAACCGGACCAAGCTAAAAAGCAAAAACTAAATTTAATAGCACAATGGATAAACAACAAAAAGGTATTTATTGCTGCCAGTACGTATGAGCCATGTGATAGGATTATTAGCCCTGTTTTACAACGGTTGACTTCAGAAAAAACAAATTTGGCTATATTGTATGTTCCTCATCATACACATCTTAAACGAATCAACCAGATAAAGCGTATTTTTAAACAACACAAAATAAATTTTATTTTGGCTAGTCAATGGGCGGAAAAATCTTACAACAAAATGGATATAAATAGAAACAAACATACTCAAGTTTTAATCCTGGACGAGATGGGCCTGTTGATATATCTGTACAAATTGGCTGATGTAGCCTTGATTGGCGGCAGTTTTTATAAAAAAATCCACAACACTTATGAGCCGGCAATTTTTGGTTTACCTCTTGCGTTCGGCCCATACTACAAAAATTCTCCAGAGGCAGTGCGATTTGTAGGTTTGGGCGGTGCTTCTGTAATAGAAAATTCTCAATCTCTGTATACCTGGCTGATGAAAATGCTTCAAGATGAAACAAATAGAAAAAAAATCGGCAAAATCAATGCAAATGAATTTGAACGAAATACAGGAGCTGCGAAAAAAACAACGCAAAGGATTTTTCAACATCTAAAATCAAATAAATAAAATGGAAATGAAGGAACAAATAATCAAATGGGCTTTGGATCAGGGATTCATTGCTATTGGTTTTTCATCGGCAAAAAAAGTGCCGGATCAAAGTTTTTTAGAAAAATGGCTTAAGCAAGGCATGCATGGCCAAATGTCCTGGATGATAAGACACATGGAGCTAAGAAAAAATCCGAACAATGTCCTACCTGGAGTAAAGACAATCATTTCAGCGGCTATTTGTTATTCACTCAATTCCAATAACAATAGAAATCCACAAATAGCTTCTTATGCCCAGTATCAGGATTATCACCAAGCATTGAAACATTATTTAGGAATTTTACTTCATAAGATAAAAAAAGAATACAGTTCAAAACTAAATCAAAAAATTCACGGTCGAGTAGTTGTGGATTCAGCACCATTGGATGAAAAAAAATGGGCAACGCAAGCCGGAATTGGCTTTATCGGAAAAAATACATTATTAATCAACCCTCAATTTGGTTCTCGAATTTTATTGGGCGAAATTTTGATTAATATTGCGATAGAACCGGATACGCCTATTGCAGGCTATTGCAAAGATTGTGATAAATGTATTCGCGCATGCCCCACCGGCGCATTGACGCCCTATCAATTGGATGCACCTAAATGCTTAGCTTACCAAACAGTAGAAATGAAAATGAAGGAAGATAACTCTCAAGCAGAAATGGATGCTTCCCAAAAACAAAAAAAAATTGACAATAACAATAATAACAACGAAACAAACTGGATATTTGGCTGTGACTTATGTCTAAAAGCATGCCCCTACAACAAGCAAAAGACAAAAAATCAATGTGAAATGTTAGAAAAATTGATTGCAGATAACTATTCCTGGCAAGAATTGCAAGCTATCAATACCAAGGAAGAATATATGCGATACTTTGCTCATACTCCTTTGATGCGCATCAGTTTGCAAAAAATGCAGCACAATTTGAATTTAGCTAAAAATAAACAATGATTTATTGCGGATTAATAATAATATGAATAGCTTGCTTAACGAATTCATCACAAATGGGGCTTCCTTTTCCAGTAAGAATATTTTTGTCCAATACCCAATTTTTATCCTGATAAAAGCTTCCTGCGTCAATTAACTCCTGTTTGCATTCGTCAGCGCATGTTGCTTGGATTTGTTTCAATATACCCGATCTGGCCAAAACTACGGGCGCATTGTTGCAAGCCATAATAATTTTCTTGGCAAAGAAGAATGTTTGGGCCAAAGATTTTGCTAATGAATCATCCCATAGAACAGAAGCACCTATACCGCCAACAAAAAAAACAGCACTGTACAAAGAAGGGTCCACTTGCAATAATGAATGATCAATTGGGGTTCGACTACCAAGCATACCGATAGCATCCCGTTTAAAAGGTGCCGCCAACTCTATTTCTATCTGGTTTTCAAGCATTTTATCGCGAAATCGTTGTAAAGATTCATCTTGATAATCTTTGTTCGCAATAACGATCAATATTTTTTGATTTAGTGCAACCATAAATTTTTCTAAAAAACGATTTCATCCTGGATAATTTGCATCCTTGTTTAGAAAGCCAATTCATAAAATCGAGAACTTTTTCCTTTTATCTTTCAATTTCAACATAAAAAGTTCTTGAAAGCGTTAAGCCGTCCAGCGATTTGATATAAAAAAAATGGGAGTTAGAATATGGAATTTTTTATAGATACAGCAGATATTGAAGAAATCAAAAAAGCCAAAGAACTGGGAATCCTGGATGGTGTCACCACAAATCCTTCATTAATATCCAAAATTGGTAAACCGCAAAGGGAAGTCTTAAATGAAATATGCCGCACTGTGTCCGGACCGGTTTCAGCTGAGGTCTTAGGCATAACAAAAGATAGCATTTTATCCGAAGGACGATCATTGGCCAAAATCGCTGACAATATTGTGATAAAAGTACCATTAATTCCAGAAGGATTGAAAGCTGTAAAAATATTTACCTCGGAAGGTATCAAAACCAATGTCACTCTTTGTTTCTCTGCGGCACAAGCCATATTAGCAGCTAAAGCTGGTGCTTCATACATTTCTCCTTTTATTGGAAGATTGGATGATATTAGCCAAACCGGCATGGACTTAATCCAGGAAATCGTGACAATTTACAATAACTATGATTGGCAAACAAAAGTACTTGTAGCATCCATTCGCAATCCGATCCATGTAAAAGAAGCAGCAATGATTGGAGCACATGTCTCCACAATTCCATTTTCTGTTTTTGATAAATTGATACACCACCCATTAACGGACATTGGTCTGGAAAAATTTTTAGAAGATGCAAAAAAAATCCCCGGAGTTGTTAACAAATAAAATGCAAATTTTGGCAGTTTAAGCATTTTATTAATAAAGCTACATAAAAAGAGAAATACATGAGAAAAATACTTGTTACATCAGCATTGCCCTATGCCAACGGACCTATTCATCTAGGCCATTTAGTAGAATACATTCAAACCGATATTTGGGCACGTTACCAAAAAATGTCAGGGCATGATGTTTATTATTTTTGCGCGGACGATACGCATGGCACACCCATTATGCTTGCAGCAAAAAAAGAAGGCATTGCACCGGAAGATCTTATAGAACGAGTCCATCAGGAACATTACCGTGACTTAACTTCTTTTGAAATTGAGTTCACGAATTATTATAGTACCAATTCTACTGAAAATGAACAATTGGCTCGATCTTTTTTCAAAAAATTCCAACAAAAAGGACATATTTATCAAAAAGAAATAGAACAAACCTATTGTGAGCATGATAAAATGTTTTTGCCGGATCGGTTTATCAAAGGAACCTGCCCCAAATGCAAAAATCCTGATCAATATGGCGATAGTTGTGAAGTCTGCGGATCGACCTATTCGGCCATGGATTTACTGGATGCTGTTTGTTCTTTGTGTGGCAATACTCCAGTATCTCGAAAATCCAAGCATTATTTTTTTCGATTAGCTGATTTTGAAAAAGACTTGCTCAAGTGGTATTCCCATGGGGGACATGTCAACAAAAGTGTGGCAAAAAAAATGCAAGAATGGTTTAGTGCTGGCTTGCATGATTGGGATATCAGCAGAGACGGCCCCTATTTTGGTTTCAAAATACCAGGAGAAGAAAACAAATTTTTCTATGTATGGCTAGACGCGCCCATTGGTTATATAGCATCTTCCCTGAATTATTTTGCAAAAAATGACAACATGGAATATTTTGAAAATTTTTGGCAAAAACAGCCGGATTGGGAAATCTATCACTTTATTGGCAAAGATATCATGTATTTTCATACACTTTTTTGGCCAGCGCAATTGATTGGAGCTGATTTTAAAACACCAAACTCTGTTTTTGTTCATGGCTTTTTAACAATAAATGGAGAAAAAATGTCCAAAAGCAAGGGCACTTTTATTCTGGCATCGATTTATCTAGAACATCTTGATCCAGGTTATTTGCGGTATTACTATGCAAGCAAACTGAATGATTCATTAGAAGATTTGGATCTAAATCTAGAAGATTTTATGCACAGAATTAATAGTGACTTATTGGGCAATTTTATTAATATCTTTTCTCGCAGCAGCGGCTCATTAGCCAAAAAACTGGACAATCAATTGGGGACTATATCACAGCAAGGTTTAGCAATACTTGAAAATCTATGGCAGGCACAAACAAATATCCAGCAAATGTATGAAGACAGAATGTATAGTAAGCTTATAAGGGAAATCACTTCTTTGGGCGACACCATTAATAAATTTATCAATGATCAAGCTCCCTGGAACCAAATAAAAAATGATCCTCAACAAGCAAGAGATACCATAACCACTGCTTTGAATGGTGCAAAAATTTTGGCGACATATCTAAAACCTATACTACCGGATTTAACCAAAAAAATTGAGGCCTTTTTGAATATTCAGCCCATGTCATTTGCAAATATTAAAGAAACGATGGAAAATCATCAAATAAATGATTACAAACATTTGCTACCCAGGATTGATAAAAAACAAATTGCTGCTTTATTGGAACAAAGCAAAACCAGCATATCTCCCAACAAAAAACACAGCGAGCCCCAAAACCAACCTTCATCGACCTTGACGGATGAATCAATTATTGACATACAAACACTAAATAAAGTTGATTTACGGATAGGAAACATTGAGGAAGCCAAAGATGTCCCGGAAACAGACAAATTGATCCAGCTAACCATTGACTTAGGAAACCTGGGTAAAAAAAATGTTTTTGCCGGTATTAAAAAGGCTTATTTGCCGGACCAGTTGATCAATCAAAAATGTGTGGTAGTAACCAATTTAGAGCCACGCAAGATGAAATTTGGCGTGTCCGAAGCCATGGTATTGGCTACCGGAAAAGACGAGACCTTATCCCTGGTTGTACCGCATAAAAATGCGCGTCCTGGAGATAAGCTACAATAAAAAACTTTATTCTAAATGAATGAAGTTTTTGACGACTTGGGCCATGGAATTATAAATTCTAATGAACATAGATTATTAATCAAAAAAATCAACACTGCTTTTGGAAACTGTTTTTTTGTTTTGCTCTTGTTTCGTTTTTTGTTGTTGCAGATATTTTGTTTCTTCTTGTTCTGCAGCTTTTGCAGAATGCGAATCCAGTCTTTTCATTAGAACCCGAAAATCATTTCTAAAAAACAAAACTTTGCGGCCATGCGTTCCTCCCAAATCACTGGAAACGACTTCAATATTTTCCGTAAATAAAAAAGTCTTAATAAATCGCACATTGGTTTCAGGGATACCTGTTTTTCCTGGATTCACCGCAGCAAGCACATGCGCACCACCAAAAACCTTTGCTTTCAATAGATTTCTTTTCGCGCCAAGTTTCATCATTTCATTGATGAGCAATTCCATTGCATTAATACCATAACGACCAGCTTCAGATAAAAAGTATTTGTCATTTTGATCGAAATTTCCTGCCAACAGAAAATGATTCATGCCAATAACTTTATTCAATGGATCGTATAAGCAAGCTGCTACACATGAACCTAGCAAAGTCGACAATATTGTATCATCTGCGGTCGCATAATATTCCCCAGGGTTAAGAATAACCATATCTTTTGAAAATTTTCTGTTAAATTGCTTTTGCATGTGACTCTTTTCTCCAACGAACACAATTTCACCACAAATGCCATAAAAGTTTTTTAAGCTTTACTTGGCAAATTTAATTTTTCATTTGGTAAAATAACGTTAATGAAAAAATTTAAAATACTTTTGCTATCAAATTTAAGGGACACAATATGCAGCAAACTACAAAAACAGTCAAAATCGGTATAGCAGGACTCGGTACGGTAGGATCAGGCGTAGCCCAACTTCTAAAACAAAATAGAGCGATGATTCTAAAAAAAACAGGTTTAAATATTGAATTGAATGCGGTCCTGGATATCCAATTGGCTGGCAAAGAAAATCTAATTCCTAAAACTTGCATTGCTACGGACGATATAGAGCGTTTCTTTTCTATTCCCAGGGACATAACCATTGAACTGGTGGGCGGCAAAGAAATTGCAAATACAATATTGGAACGGGCTTTGATGGCTGGTCAACATGTTGTGACAGCAAACAAAGCCCTTTTAGCGGAAAAAGGACAAAACTTGTTTGGCTTAGCCCAAGAAAAGGGTTTACAAATCAAATATGAAGCTGCTGTAGCGGGTGCTATTCCTATCATCCAAGTGTTGGAAAATTCCTTACTGCAAAACAATATCTCCAAAATTGATGGCATTTTGAATGGTACGAGCAATTATATTCTAACCCGGATGTACGAAGAGCGTCTAACCTATGCGGATGTTTTGCCTCAGGCCCAGGAATTGGGATACGCAGAAGCTGATCCGACTTTTGATGTAGATGGTTACGACGCAGCGCACAAAATAGCAATTTTAGCCAATTTAGCTTTTGATTCGCACATCCCTTTCAATGATATCTATATCCAAGGGATTCGCAATATCAATCTGATAGATATGGACATTGCGGACAAAATGGGATACCTTATAAAGCCATTGGCGATCGCAAAATGGAATCAAGACCAAATCGAAGTTCGTGTACATCCGACAATGATCCCGAAAAGTCATCCATTGGCCTCTTTGCGCTTGGAAAATAATGGAGTTTTTTATCAAACAGATTTTTCGGGTCCAGGTTCTTTGTTTGGCAAAGGTGCCGGTGGCAATCCAACAGGCTCGGCAGTTATTAGTGATGTTATACAAATTGGGCTCAACAATCAATCTCCACTCAAATTCAATATTCAAAAAACCAAATCCATTGCCAATTTAAAGGATATTGATTCCAGGTTTTATATCCGGTTAATGACAAAAGATAAGCCTGGTATTCTTTCCACTATCTCGGGCATATTGGGCGAGAAAAACATATCTATTGCATCCGTTGTTCAATTGGAGGGCAAACAAAATTCTGTGCCTTTAACAATGACCACGCATAAAGCCAACGCTCAAAAAATGAAAGAAGCATTAGAAACCATAGAAAAATTGCCAGAGATTTCTGGAGAAACCAGCTTGCTTTATATTGAAGAGCCGGATCAATAAATAAATGATAGCATTGATACCCGAGCCGTTAAAAATTTTTTAGCGCAATAAAAATGCAATTCTTTCTACCGCGCGCTCAGCATCTTTTCTGCCATGCTCAAAAGTTTCTTCAATCAAATCAGGACGGCTGTATTCCCAAATGGCAATATCTACTTTTCTTAATGGAAAAAAAATGTATGACCGGCTATCTTTGAGACAATCTTGATAATTGTATAGATCATTTTCTTCGTACACAACCCCTAAGCGATAGTCCACATTCTCCATCTGTCGAATAGGCATATTGTTAAAAATGCCGCCATCCAAATACTTTTGTCCATCCACTACTTGAAATTTAACAAGCGGAGGCACAGAAGATGAAGCTAAAATAATATCTTCTAAATGTTGCGCATCCCGAATATCTTTTTTTCGAAAAATATGTTCTGTCAAGCCCAGCCTAGTAGCTGTTTCAATCAATATTTTCTCCACTTCTCCTTTTTCTCTTAATTCTAAATCCAGACGATATGCTTTTGTTAATTCATAAAAAACTTTGACATTATTCTGGATATTATTGAACAAACCCTGCGGCACCTTTGACACTGGAATAATAAGATCGTCAACCTCGCTTTGAAATTTCTGCCAATCCATTGATTTTCGAATTGTGGTTCGATACATATTTTCATGAGGAAAAGGCGTTTTTCCTTGGATGAGTTTGGATAGATATAAATTTTTTTCATTGATCGAAGTGAGTGCCGTAAAAACCTGCATAACTTCCGTCACCCTACCCAAAGCTAAAGTCAAAGCCATACTGGCTCCTGCTGAAGCTCCGCCCCACACAGATACTTTTAGGCCAAGCTCCATTAATCTAGAAAACAATCCTAATCCATAAAAGGCTTTGCATCCGCCACCTGATAATGCAACACCAACTTTAGGCGGATTGATCCAGTTGGCTAGGCTTTTCATTTTAGGTATAGTTATTTTTGTGTTCATTGCCATTGTATTAATCGCCTGAATTTTTGAAAAAATAAATTATTATTGACCTTAAAAGTATAGATCAAATTGATCCAATATTATTTTAGTTTTAAGGATATTTTTATGCGCATTCAGTCATTCTTTTTTATATTTTTTTTACTTGCTTTGCTAAATGCTGCACTTTCAAAAACCGAGTTAATAGCTCAAGAACAAATTAATAAAAATATCATAAAAATTTATGTGGTTTCCAGCAATTTCAATTACTATGATCCCTGGCAAATGCGAAGCCAATCCACAAGCACTGGTTCAGGGTGTATTATTGCTGGAAAACGTATCCTTACTAGCGCGCATGTGATTAGCAATCATACTTTTATTCAAGTAAAACGAGCTGGTATGGCCCAAAAATACATTGCGGAAGTCCAATTCGTGGCCCATGATCTTGATTTGGCGATATTGACTGTGCATGATGACAAATTTTTTGAAAACATTATCCCTGTACCAATTGGAAATTTAGCGCATGTGCGGGACAGAGTTTCCGTATATGGTTTTCCAAAGGGAGGCACTGAGTTGAGTATAACGGAAGGTGTTGTCTCTAGAATCGAGCATCGGTATTATACCCATAGCAATAGTTTTTTACTGACAGCTCAAATTGATGCTGCCATAAATTCAGGAAATAGTGGTGGACCGGTTATTAAAAACGGAAAGATTGTAGGCGTGGCCTTTCAGGGGCATTCCAATGCGGACAATATTGGCTATATGGTTCCAGGGCCAATTATTAAGCAATTTTTAACAGATGTGGATGATGGTAAGCTTCATGGTTTGCCAAGCCTGGGAATCGGTTTACAAAAAATGGAAAACGATACATTGCGTCAACGGTTCCAGATGAAAAAAAATCAAACCGGCGTTCTCATACGCAATGTTGCTTATGGTTCAGCCGCTTATGGTATCTTATTTGCAGATGATATTTTGATAAACATAGACGGTTACAATGTTGCCAATGACGGTACAATAGAATTTCGGCCTGAAGAAAGGACATACTTTAGCTTTGCTTTACAGCAAAAACAAATCAATGATTTTTGCACATTCGATATATGGCGCAAAGGCAAGCTATTACGCAAAAAAATCCAACTGACCAGACGGATTAATACTTTAGAATTGGTGCCTTATGATCAATATGAAAAAGAACCTACCTATTTTATAATCGGTGGCTTGCTTTTTATGCCTTTATCCAAAAATTTACTCAAGGAATGGGGTGCTCAATGGTACAACAAAGCCCCCAAAAGGCTACTATATCCATATTATTATGGGGAGCGGACAAAAATAAAAAATCAAGAAGTAATATTAGTAAAGGTCTTAGCTGATGAATTGAATGTTGGTTACCATAATTTAGCAAATTTAGTTATTGTCAGAGTGAATGGATTGCACATTGGCTCTATGAAAGATTTGATTTTTGCTTTTAAAAACAACAAAGGGCAATACCACGAAATCATCGACAACCAGAACAATATCATCGTTTTGGATAGAAATAAAGTGAATCATTATCACCAAAAAATATTGAAAAAATACAAAATACCTAATGACAGGTCGATAGATTTGCGCTAACTGATTTGCATGTCTCAAAAAAAAGGCAATTGCCGCACAATCTATCACTAATGAATATAAAAATAATAACCAATGAACAATCAATTTGACATCATTTCCATCGGCGGAGGTCATGCGGGTATAGAAGCTGCGTATATAGCTGCCAAACGTGGTCTCAAAACAGCTCTCATAACTATGAACTTGGATACCATTGCTCAAATGAGCTGCAATCCGGCTATTGGCGGCATAGCTAAAGGCCATCTAGTCAAAGAAATTGATACTTTGGGCGGCATAATGGCCCAGCTAATTGACGCCAATGGGATTCATTTCAAAATGCTCAATAAAAGCAAGGGCCCTGCTGTTTGGGCACCTAGAGCGCAAGCTGATAAAAAGCAATATCAATTTTATGCCAAGCATTTTCTCGACCAAACAGCCAA
>CAZCVM010000002.1:0-54578 GCA_964501965.1 uncultured Leptospiraceae bacterium
CAACAATTAAATCCATTTTCGCGAATGCGCGGGCTACGATCAATCCAAATAGATGTGAATATTGAGAATCATGGCGTATTTTTTCCATCCTTTCATGGATTAAATAAACATTATTTAAGCCGATTCTTTTGGTAACGTTTTCTAAAAAAAATATCTTTTTCCCATTTGCTTCTATCAGATAAAAATCAACATCCGGGAAAACAATGGCCAATGGAATACCAGGCAAACCTCCACCCGTTCCAATATCTGCGACTTTTTGAATATTTGTAGGAAAAAACGGTAAAACAGAAAAAGAATCCAATAAATGTACCGTATCAAAATGATCAAGACTATTTTTAGATGCTAAATTTGTGTGCGCACTGAAATGTACAAACAACTGTTTGTACATTTCAATTTGGGCAACTTTTTTTTCCAAATCAGATATACAATGCGCTTTCAGCCAATTGTGCCATTCCGGTTTTACAATTTGCATTGTTATTGTTTTTGTTATCCTTTTTGATATCTATTTGATTAATGAAGCACTCCCAGGGCTTTTAGCATGGACACAAAACTAGACAATGGCAAAGCTCCGGAAACAAAATGCCCATTAATAAAAAATGCAGGCGTCCCTTGAACTCCCAAAGTGTTTCCGTATTTGATATTTTTTTCGATTTCTTGCCAATGCTTCTTATTTTTAAAACAAGTGGTAAATTTATTATTATGGATTCCTAAAACGGACGCAATACGAAAAAAATCACTTTCATTTTTTACTTGGTTTAAATAGAAAAGAGCATCATGGTATTGCCAAAATTTATTCTGATCTCCGGCACATCGAGCAGCCAAAGAAGCGTATTTGCCCTGTTTATGAAAATGGAGCGGAAAATCCGCGTAAATAAATTTGATTTTATTTTTATATATTCTTTGCAATTCTCTCATTGTAAAAAAGGATTTTTTACAGTAGGGGCATTGGAAATCCGTAAAAGATACAATCGTAATAGGCGCATCACTTGGGCCAACAAAAGGCAAATCCTTAGTGTCGATTTTTTGGGGTTGCTGATCCAGGATTGTGCTTTCCCGAATTGTGGCCTGGTATTGCTTTTTTAGTTGGTAAAACAATAAATCGCGATACAATTCCATATTGCCAGATGCGTACTGAGATTTGTATTTATGGATATCTTCCTTGGATGGAGTTTCATTGATATTGATAATACCATTGACCCGAAGATAAAAAATTATCTCTTCGTCCGATATTGCATCCCTTTGCTTGGAAACAAAATCTGAAAAATATTTTTGAATACCCTGATCTCCTGCTGCTAAATCCAATAATTCGCGAAAAAGAACCTGTTCTCCAGCCCTTTTTTTTACATTTTCAATTTCCTGTTGCAGTTTTGCTATACGCGTGGAAGCCAGTTTATCAATTTCATCTTGTGTTACTTCTCCGCCCTTATATTCTGCATAATGAGGTTTGCATGATAAAAAACCAAAACTTATAGATAGCGTTATCAACAATATCAGTATTTTTTTCATTATTTATTTCCCTTCATCTATCAACAATGCTTAAAATGAATAAAGTACATATTTTCTACATAAAGAATTTTTATAGCAACAATAATGTCAATTCATATTTCAATCCACTTCATTCGATAAAACAATAAGGCTAAACTGAGCAAAAAGATTGGGATAAATTTTACCCAACAAGTTACATATAAATGATTTTTCACAATAATAAACTTTCTGAACTATTTTTATTTTTTGTTCATGACAGAAATACAAAAAATCTGAAATGGAAAAAAAATGTACATTTGGAGAACGATACCACACATAAGGAAGATTTGCAGTTACAGGTGATTTGCCTTGAAAAAACAAAATAAACCTGTTTGCCATAAAAGCAAAATTGGGAAACGTAACGATTACTTTTTTACCGATTCGAACTGCTTCCAGTATTAAGCGTTCCAAAGAACGAATTTCCTGCATGGTTTGACTAATGATAACATAATCATACAAGTCTTTTCTAAAATCTTTCAACCCTTCTTCAATATCTCCTTGAAACACAGAAATACCTCGCTGGATGCAACACAAAACATTATTGTAATCTATTTCCACACCCCAGCCTTTTACCTGTTTGTCCCGTTGCAAATACTCCAAAAGAGTGCCATCACCGCAACCTAAATCCAAAACTTTGCTGCCCGGTTCGATCAAATCAAATATTGGGCGAAGTCCAAAACTTAAATCACTCTTTTTCAAACAAGTTTTCTTATCTTCCTTCATATAAATATTCTCTTATTAAATTTGGTAAATAATCTTGATCCAATAAAAAAGAATCATGGCCGTACATATAGGTGATATTTGCATAAGAAACATCTAGCCCATTATTTCTAATAGCATTCACAATTTCCTTTCCTTGAACAGACGGAAAAAGCCAATCTGTTGTGTAAGATACAATTAAAAATTTTGCACTGGCTTTGGAAAAAGCCTGGCTCAAATCTCCGTTTCCTCTACTATGTAAATCAAAGTAATCCATAGCTTTAGTCATAAACAAATAACTATTTGCGTCAAAACGACTCACAAATTTTTCTCCTTGGTATTTCAAATAACTTTCTAGTTGGAATTCTGTATCAAAATTGAATCGCAAACGATCAATATCCTGCAATCTCCGTCCAAATTTGTAATTCAATGAATCTTCACTTAAATATGTTATATGGGCAATCATTCGGGCCACAGATAAGCCCGCGATATAAGTTTCCTTTTCATTGCAATAATAATTTCCATTGTTGAAATCTGGATCAGACATAATAGCTTGACGACCAACAACATCAAAAGCCATAGATTGTGGAGACAAACGTGCAGTGGTGGCTATACCTATGACCTTATGCACTAAATCAGGATAAGTGATACTCCATTCCAACGCTTGCATACCGCCCATAGATCCGCCAATTACCGCATAAAGTTTTTTTATTCCAAGATAATCAATTAACTGTTTTTGTGCTTTTACCATATCACGGATTGTTACCACTGGAAAATCCATAGCATAGGGTTGACCATTTTTTTTATTAATAGAAGCTGGGCCTTGAGAACCTCGGCAACCTCCCAATACATTGGAACAAATAACAAAAAAATTATTTGTATCTATAGCCTTCTGCGGGCCCACAAATTTTTCCCACCAACCTTTGATATCCTCTTTATCATGTTTCGCAACATGAGAATCCCCGCTCAGGGCATGCAAAATCAAAATAGCATTGTCCTTTTGCGCATTCAACTGTCCATAAGTTTCATAAGCAATTTCTAATCGATCAAACGAAGTGCCTTGTTCGACCTTAAAAACAGAACCTTTTTCCAACACATTAACAATTTTTGTCCATTTGCTTAATGGCTGCAATGTGTTGA
This sequence comes from uncultured Leptospiraceae bacterium, assembly GCA_964501965.1. Classification (GTDB taxonomy): domain Bacteria; phylum Spirochaetota; class DYNZ01; order DYNZ01; family DYNZ01; genus CAZCVM01. The sequence goes on from CAZCVM010000002.1 coordinate 3,364, forward strand.
TACTGTTTTTATCATAAGAATGTGCTTTATTCATGAATTATTCCCTTGTATCTTTTCTGCGATATGAATTCTTTTATTCCATAAATCTTCAGCAAATTGCTTTTTTCTTTCCACGCTCCATTTTTCTAAAGTCAAATCTACCTTAGCCTTTGAATAAACAATCATTTCTATCTGATCATCGCGCAAATGGCATTCGACTTTTTCAATATTTTTTTCATAACTTTGATCCAAGGCATCAGCAATACGCAAAATCGCTGCCAAGTGCATTACCTCGTTTCTTCTAACTCCAGATAAATCTTGAAATATTTCATGGTTATTCTTAGGTGTACTTTTTCGATGATATCTGGCAGCCAAGCCAATCACTTCTTTTTCTTCCTGAGTAAAACCTGCTAAAGAAGATTGACTGATCAAATAATACGAATGCTTGTGGTGATCTTTATAATTAATAGCCATGCCCACATCGTGCAAATATGATACGGCCTGCAATAAAGCGAGATTTTCTTCCGGCAAACCGTGTATTTCTTTTAGCTGTAAAAAAATCTGTTGTGATATTTTATCTACTTGTTGAGCATGTTCCAAACGAAAATTGAATTTTTCTCCTAGACTAATAATAGAATCCAACCGGAAATCATTTTGTTTTTGTTTATAAATATTTGGATTAATTTTCTTGAACATATACTCCATCATAATGCCTTCACGCAAACCCTTGGAAGAAGTCATTATTTCTAGCTGACCAGAATAATGTGATATATATTTGAGAATTAATGTTCCAGCCAAAATAATATCAGCACGCTTAGGATCCAGGCCCTTGATTTTGGATATTTTTGCGGGGTTTGATTTGCGAAAAGTCTGATACAATTCTAACAATTGATTGAAATCTACCCCTAAGCAACCTTCCTTTTCCATGCCCATACTATTTTTGACTGCTGTTTCCGCTAAATTGTAAGGAGTACCTCCAAAAGCTAAAATTGACGCAGGTTTATATTTGTTGAAATATTCGGCCAACGGTTTTATTTTTTTCTCGCAATACGCTTCAAGAATTCTTAAAGCATCGTGACTATAGTCTTTCGTCGGATCAAGACCTGCCAAAAATATTTCTTTTAACCGCACTGTTCCCAGTGGAAGACTTTCCGAATACAATATTTTATTTTCATTGGCTATACAGACCTCTGTGCTTCCTCCGCCAATATCAATGAGCAACAAAATACGTTCATTGTATTCGATTGTGCTCAATGACGCTAAATAGACAAAATTGGCCTCTTCCAGTCCGGATAAAACATCAATGACAATATTTGTTTTTTTATATATATAATCCACAAATTCCGCTACATTTTGCGCTTCACGAACTGCGGAGGTGGCTTTTACAACAATATCTTTCGTTTCAAACTTTACAAGCAATTTTTGATAAGAATTAATGGTTTCAGCAGATTTCTCAAAAGCAGAAAAAGGCAATTTCTGGGTGATAAAAACTTCTTCTCCCAAGCGTATCATATTTCTATCTTCATACAAAATTTTATGATTGGACAAAGAAATTATTTCATATATTCTCAACTTAATAGAATTGCTACCAATATCAATAATTCCTACACGATAAGGAAAAGCCATTTTTTTTCCTGAATTTCTACTTCCCAGCAACTTAGAAAAATTGAATTTCAAAATAATCTCCTATGGACAATTAATACTTTGACTCTATGATTTCTCATTGGTTCTTAATGAATTTTGAATTTACTTTTTAATGGTATACAAAGATTGTTAAAAAAAATACATCAGCAATAAAGAATCTATTTTTCTATTAACTGTTTTATAAATTCTTTTTGTTCATCATTGATATTGAAGAAAGCAACACCTACTTCATATTTCTCATACGCTTCGATTTCTTCTACGCGAACAACCCGCGCCATAAGTCTTTTAGGTTTTTCAAAACCGGGCAAGGCCAGTTCTACTTTGAGAATAGTCCCGACTTGAAGCAATTCCATTCCCTCAAACAATATACCGCCCGCACTTATATCCTGAGTTTTCATTTTTCCCGCAGTATTTATATCATCAGGCGACTGTATCACCTCAAAATAGGAAACGACTTCCTTAGAATAACGTTTATAATTTCTTCGTTCCCTACCAGAACCAGGTTTATCCAAATTTTGGTTTTCAGACATAGTATTTCTCCGCTAATTTTTGATTAATATTCCAATTTATTGCAAATTGTAGCAATTTTTATTGCCATAAAATGGACAATGTTATATTTCGTCAACATTGTCTATTTTAAATCTTTACAAATCCGCGCCAATTACTTTTTTGGGTCTAAAAATAAAAAGATTTTTTTCCAAAAATCTTTTCAACTTTTGCGCCACAATAGTTGCCATAAACCTTTGCAGTATTTTGGAATAATAAAAAAAGCCGATTCTGATCGGTGATAGAAGAGGTAGCTTATGAACAATATCTTTCGTCCCAATAAACAAGGACTCTATGAGCCATCATTAGAACACGATGCGTGTGGTGTTGGTATGGTTTGCAATCTAAAAGGAAAAAAATCCCATGAAATTGTACAAAATGGCCTACAAATCCTTCAAAATCTTACTCACCGTGGCGCAGCTGCGAGCGATGGAAAAACAGGTGATGGAGCTGGTATTCTTACTCAAATACCACATGATTTTTTTGTAGACAAAGCAAAAGAAAACAAAATAAAACTTCCACCGGAAAAAGAATATGGATCAGGATTATTTTTTCTACCTCCTGAAAAAACGGAACAAAAAAAATGTATGGAAATCACTGAGCAAATAATTCGTCAGGAAGGGCAGGTTTTTTTAGGATGGCGTGATATTCCTATACAAAACGACATGATAGGTGAAATCGCCAGAAAAAGTCAACCCGATATCAAACAAGTTTTCATTGGCCGTGGAAAGGGTCTTAACAATGAAAAGGATTTTGAACGAAAATTATATATTATTCGCAAAGTCATTGAAAAAAATATCAAAAACAGTGATTTACAGCAAAAGCATTATTTTTATATACCTAGTTTATCTAGCCAAACAATCGTATATAAAGGAATGTTTCTGGCTGAACAGGTAAGTCAATTTTATACAGACCTCAACAATCCTCTTTTCAAAAGCGGATTAGCTATTGTACACCAAAGATACAGTACAAACACATTTCCTAGCTGGGATCTTGCCCAGCCATTTCGTTTTTTAAGCCACAATGGTGAAATTAATACTCTTCGAGGAAATGTCAACTGGATGATAGCCAGAGAAAACATATTGCAATCCCCTATATTTGGAGATGATATCAAAAAAATACTACCTATTATATCGCCTGGGGCTAGTGATTCTGCAAGCTTAGACAATGCTGTAGAGCTTCTTTATCATACGGGCCGAAGTCTGCCCCATGCCATTATGATGCTCATTCCCGAAGCATGGCAAAACCATGACACCATGAAAGATGAAAAAAAAGCTTTCTATGAATATCACTCCCATTTAATGGAACCATGGGATGGTCCGGCATCCATACCATTTTCTGATGGAAAGGTCATAGGGGCAGTACTGGATAGAAACGGGCTTAGACCATCAAGGTATTTAGTTACTACAGATGATATTGTAATCATGGGTTCTGAAACCGGTGTACTCGATGTAGACCCTTCCAAAGTAAAAAGCAAAGGAAGACTACAACCGGGACGTATGTTTTTAGTAGATACAGAAAAAGGTGAAATTATTAATGATGATACGATAAAAACAGAAATCACGCAACAAAAATCCTACAGGCTTTGGCTCAAAAAAAATCAAGTTAGATTGCACAAATTGCCCAAACCACAAAATTACCATAAAGTTCCTGACAAAGATTTAGAAATAACCCAACGTTTTTTTGGATACACTTTAGAGGATTATAAATATATACTTATGCCCATGGCTTCCAAAGGCATGGAAGCAGTTGGTTCTATGGGGACAGATATTCCTCTCGCAGTTTTTTCAAAAAAACCGCAATTGCTATACAATTACTTCAAACAATTATTTGCTCAAGTAACCAATCCTCCACTGGATGCTATTCGAGAAAAAATGGTAACTTCTTTGATAACAAACGCAGGTCCAGAAAAATCTTTGTTCGAAGAGACCCCTGAACATTGCCAACAAATACGATTGGATCAGCCTATTTTGACAAATGAAGAATTGGAAAAAATTAGAGAAATTCAAACTGGAAACCTAAAAGCAAAGACCATTTATATGCATTATAAAGTCCAGGATGGCGGTAAAGGCCTGGAAAAAGGATTAAACACCCTTTTTGAGCAAGTAGAAGCTGCAGTGAATGATGGTTATTCCTTAATAATTTTATCAGATAGAAATATGACAAAAGAATTTGTGGCTATTCCCGCATTATTGGCATCAGCAGGGGTACACCACTATTTGATTCGAAAAGGAATTCGCACCAAATGCGCACTCATAATAGAAAGCGGAGAACCAAGAGAAGTTCATCACTTTGCGGTTCTTTTCGGCTATGGCATTGCTGCTGTAAATCCATACCTGGCTTTTGAATCCATAGAATTAATGATTCATAAGCACTATTTGAAAGATACAACCCTGGAAACAGAGATTGAAAATTATATGAGAGCTGTTGGTCAACAGCACATGATCCGTAAAAATTTTCTCAAAGATATCAACCTTGAAACAGCAATAGACAACTATATCAAAGCCATTGGCAAAGGAATACTGAAAGTCATGTCCAAAATGGGCATTTCAACTTTACACAGCTATCGAGGTGCTCAAATATTTGAAGCTATTGGAATTGACCAAAACATTATCGACAAATATTTCACATGGACCGTTTCTAGGATTGAAGGCATAGGTTTGAACGATATTGCCCATGAAATTGCAATGCGATACAACAAGGCCTATGGCAAAGCGAGGTTAGGAAGTATCCCCTCATTGGATGTAGGTGGCATATACCAATGGCGAAGAAAAGGAGAATACCATTTATTCAACCCATTAACCATTGCGAAGCTCCAACAGGCTGCCCGAGAAAACGATCCAGAAATTTACAAAGAATACGCTAAACTAATCAATGACCAAGAAAAGTTTTTAGTAACTTTACGCGGATTGATGGAGTTTACCAATAAAAAACCAATCCCTATCGAAGAAGTAGAACCCATAGAAAACATTGTTAAAAGATTCAAAACAGGTGCCATGTCTTATGGTTCATTGAGTCAAGAAGCACATGAAACATTAGCTATAGCAATGAACCGTATGGGCGCAAAAAGTAATAGTGGTGAAGGCGGAGAAGATTCTGAACGATTTATTCGTATGCACAATGGCGATAGCCGCAGAAGCGCAATAAAGCAAATTGCATCAGGCCGATTTGGAGTAACCAGCAATTATCTCATTCACGCAGAAGAACTGCAAATTAAAATGGCCCAGGGAGCAAAACCAGGAGAAGGCGGTCAATTGCCCGGAGAAAAAGTTTTACCCTGGATAGCCACCACAAGGCATTCGACGCCTTATGTTAGCTTAATATCACCGCCGCCGCATCACGACATATATTCTATCGAAGATATGGCGCAATTAATTCATGATTTAAAAAATGCAAACCCTAACGCACGGATCAATGTAAAGCTTGTATCTGAAGCTGGAGTGGGAACTGTAGCAGCTGGAGTGGCAAAAGGAAAAGCAGATGTTATTTTGGTTAGCGGTTGGGATGGCGGAACCGGAGCTTCACCTCAAACCTCATTGAAACATGCCGGCTTACCATGGGAACTGGGAATCAGCGAAACACACCAAACATTGGTAAAAAATAACTTACGGGATAGAGTAGTTATCGAAGCAGATGGTCAAATGAAAACTGGAAGAGATGTGGCTATTGCATGCTTACTCGGAGCCGAAGAATTTGGCTTCGGCACTGCACCATTGGTTGTTAGTGGCTGTATTATGATGCGAGTGTGCCATCTCAACACTTGTCCTGCCGGCGTTGCTACACAGGATCCAGCATTAAGAGAAAAATTTACCGGAAAAGCAGAGCACATTATCAATTTTTTTCATTTTGTGGCCCAAGAGTTAAGAGTAATCATGGCCCAGTTAGGTTTTCGCACTATGAACGAAATGGTCGGGCAAGTCGATAAATTGAAAAAACGTGACAATGTAGCGTCCTGGAAAGCAAAGCAAGTTAACTTAAACCAGATTCTTCTCAAAGCAAAAGTTTCAGAAGGTTATGCCGCATACAATACAAAAAAGCAAGACCATCTTTTAGAAAAGGCTTTGGATGTAGATTTGATAAACAAATGTCAAAAATCTTTAGATGAAGGTAAAAAAATAACTTTAAAGCAAAAAATTCGCAATATCAATCGAACTGTAGGAACAATGCTAAGCAGTGAAATATCCAAACGATACGGAGACGAAGGCTTGCCAGAAGACACAATTACAATTCAATGCAGTGGCTCTGCAGGCCAAAGCTTTGGTGCTTTTGCTGCCCCTGGGCTCACCTTTTATATTGAAGGCGATGCAAATGATTATTTAGGGAAAGGTTTATCAGGAGGAAAAATCATTATTTATCCGCCCAAAGAATCCAATTTTGATTCACAAGAAAATATATTGATTGGCAATGTAGCTTTGTATGGTGCGACATCAGGAGAATTGTATGTCCGAGGCAAAGCCGGGGAACGTTTCTGTGTAAGAAATAGCGGCGCAATAGCGGTAGTAGAAGGGGTAGGGGACCATGGGTGTGAATATATGACTGGAGGACGAGCCATTATACTTGGCCCAACCGGAAGAAATTTTGCGGCTGGTATGAGTGGCGGAATCGCCTATGTTTATGACAAGGATGGAGAATTCACAAAACATAAATGCAACAAAGAAATGGTAGAATTGGAAGGGTTGGTTCGCCCATTGGAAATTGCAGAATTGCACGAAATTGTACTCAACCATTACAAATTTACTGGCAGTGAAATAGCAAAAGAATTAATAGATGAGTGGAATCAGAAATTTCACAGGTTTGTAAAAGTTATGCCCATTGAATACAAAAAAGCATTGGAAAGATTGGCAAACGAAAAGAAAGAACCTATGTCCGTTGCATAAACAGGTACATAGCAAAAAAGGAGAGATTAAATGGGAAAACCAACTGGATTCAAAGAATTTGATCGAGAATTGCCTGGAAAAAAAACTGTAGAAGAAAGAATTCGAGACTTTAATGAATTTATTAAACCTTTTCCAGAAGAAAAAATAACTCAACAAACTGCACGCTGCATGGACTGTGGTGTGCCTTTTTGCCATGCTGGTTGTCCACTTGGCAATATTATTCCTGATTGGAATGATCTAGTTTATCTAGGTCTTTGGAAAGAAGCTTTGCATCGACTCTTGGCAACAAACAATTTCCCAGAATTCACAGGCAGAATATGTCCAGCACCCTGTGAAGAAGCTTGTGTCTTAGGAATTACAAACCCTCCCGTTACAATAGAAAACATTGAATATACCATTATCGAACAAGCTTTTGAACAAGGCTGGATATCTCCGAATAAACCTCTACAAAGAACAAAAAAAAATGTAGCTGTTATAGGATCAGGCCCAGCCGGCCTTGCGGTGGCTCAACAATTAAATCTAGCTGGTCACAATGTCACAGTGTTTGAAAAAAATAAAAATGCCGGTGGGCTATTGCGATATGGCATACCGGACTTCAAATTGGAAAAATGGGTGGTTGAACGACGTATCAACCTTTTATTACAAGAAGGTATAGAAATTAAGACAAACATACATGTTGGCTTCAATTATCCCACTGAAAAATTAATGGAATATGATGCAGTAGTGTTAGCTGGTGGCGCAAGAAAACCACGGGACTTAAATATTCCAGGCAGGGAACTGGAAGGAGTTCATTTTGCGATGGAATTTCTTTCTCAGCAAAACCGCTTAGTTTCTGGAGAAGATTTGGGAACCACACAAATACGGGCAGATAAAAAAAATGTCATTGTTATAGGCGGAGGTGACACTGGCAGTGACTGTATCGGAACATCTATCCGACAAGGCGCAAAAAAAATCCTCAATTTTGAATTGTTTCCTCAGCCCACCAATGAAAGACCTGAAAATCAACCTTGGCCTTATTATCCAAATATTCTAAGAACAAGTTCTTCCCATAAAGAGGGATGTCACCGTGAATGGGGCATCAACACTAAAGAATTTATTGGCTCCAGCGGCAAAGTAGAGCAAATAAAAACAGTGAAAGTTGAATTTATTGCTAATGAACAAGGAAAAATGCAAATGCATGAAAAACCTGGCACAGAACAAATCTGGCCAGCAGATTTAGTTCTATTAGCAATGGGCTTTACCGGGCCCATCAAAGAAGGATTGCTCACGGATTTAAACATCAAACTTGATGAACGAGGAAATATTAAAACCAATAATGAATATATGACAAATCGACCTGGCTTTTTTGCAGCAGGCGATATGCGCCGAGGTCAATCTCTGATTGTTTGGGCGATTTCGGAAGGACGGGAAGTTGCTTATCAAGTAGACAAATTTTTAATGGGGTCATCCAAATTGCCAAGAAAGGGTAGGGGAGACTTGCCTCGAGCTTAATTGATCAAAAAAAAAGATGTTACAAAGGACGCTACAATGATAAACAAAATTGACCATATTGGCATAGCAGTGGAGAGCATTGAAAAAGAATTGCCTTATTATCAAAACATTTTGGGTTTGGAATTAGTTGGAATAGAACAAATTGAAAGAGAAAATGTACGTGTAGCTATACTTAAAATTGGAGAAAGCTATATTGAATTGTTGGAAAGCACAGACCCGTCAAGCGCAATTGCCAGACATATACAACAACGAGGTCAGGGCATTGCACATATCGCATTGAATGTAAACAATGCTGCGCAAAGCCTCAATAAATTAAAAGAAAACAATGTGCGCCCCCTGAGCGAGACCCCTATGAACGGAGCACATAATTCAAAAATATTTTTTACACATCCCAAAGATACTGGCAATGTATTGTATGAATATTGCGAAAAATCCGACAAATTAATTTAGCGACAAAAAAAAGCAAATAGCAAAAAGAACATAATATGCAATATCCAGAAAAAAGAATGCGGCGACTACGTCGCAGCCAAGCACTACGCAAACTAAATCAAGATATCTATATAACTCCCAGTGATCTTATATTACCAATTTTTTTGGACGAAAACCTCCCTAATAGGAAGGCCGCTTGCAAAGAAGTGGTATCAATGCCAGGCGTATTTGTTCACAACATAGAAAGTGCCAAAAAAATATGCGAACAAGCAATAAAATACGGCATTCCGGGGGTAATTCTTTTTGGTATTCCTAAATACAAGGATGAAAGCGGCTCATCCGGTGATAATGAAAGCGCAATAGTTGTAAAATTTATTCAGGAAATGAAAAAAAATTTTGGTAATGATCTGGTAACAATAGCGGATTTGTGTCTATGCGAATATACTTCACATGGACATTGCGGCATTTTGACAGCTTCGGGAGAAGTTGACAATGACTTGACATTGAACCGTTTAGCTCAATTCACATCTTTGTACGCAAATACAGGTGTAGATATTATTGCTCCATCCGGTATGATGGACGGTATGATCCAAACCATTCGTAAAACATTAGACAAAAGCAATTTTATTCACACATCTATTTTATCCTATGCTGTCAAATATGCTTCTGCCTTTTATGGACCATTTCGGGATGCAGCTCAATCCACCCCATCTTTTGGTGATCGAAAAAGCTATCAAATGCCCTTCAATAGACGATGGGAAGCAATGGCAGAAGCAGAATTGGATGTCATGGAAGGAGCGGATATACTCATGGTTAAGCCAGCCATGCCGTATATTGATATTGTCCAGCAATTATCCCAATCATTTTCTATGCCTGTCTATGCGTATCAGGTCAGTGGAGAATATTCAATGATCAAATACGCTGGCAAGCAAAATGTCATTGATGAAAAATTAGTAATGATAGAAAGCCTATACAGTATTAAACGTGCCGGGGCCACAGCCATTATCACCTACGCAGCCCTGGAAATTGCTTCAGAAATTACATCTTAATAATGAAAGCACTGTTATACGGCGTTTTCTTTCGTATTGTTGATAAATTTTTCTCCAAATATTTCATAGATTTTCCTGCTCCCACAGAAACACGATATATTATTCTACCAGTTTCATTTTTTTTGGCAGATATATGTCCCGAATATCCAATTTTTTTCAACTCTGCGACAACCTTTCTGGCTCTTTTGGTATCCTGAAACGAAGCCAATTGTATTTGATACCCTCTTTTTATTGGATATTTTTTTTGTGCATTATTCTTTTCGCTATCCATTTTTTTTCTGGTAGTTTTATTGTTTGTTTTTCTCGATGTGCCAATTACCTGATTGGAAGATTTATTTTTTTTGGGTCGCGTAACTAAATTTTCTTTTTTAAATTCATAAATCGGCAAATCGGATCCATTATTATTTTTTAAATAAGTTTTATTTTTTTGCTTCGAATTGCTTCTTTTATCAGAATCTATCGAAGAATTTTGAATCAAATCAGTTTCGGATTTTGAATCTTTATTTTCTGGTAACTGCACCTGAAATAAATCTTGATTTTGATTTGGTTCCTTTGCATTATTTGCTGTCATTGTATTCAAATTTGTTTGTGTTGAATTTACCCCAATATTTTCATATACTTTTTCTTTTGACTCTCCTACAAATAATCCAATAAAAAAAGTACCGGAAATTATTATTATGGCGGCAAAACCAACAATAACCAATCTTAAATTGTCCAAATGCAAAGAATAGACATTCTTTTCTGCTGCTTCCTTATCTGCATCAAAATCATTATAATGGGACATTGTTTTCTCCAAGTTTTGAAAATATATTACTACGATTCGTTGATTTTTTCCCAGATTCTTGTTACCTGTTGTTGCAAATCAGACAAAGAACCATGGTTATCTATAATATAATCGGCTAAAGGTATTTTTTCATTAAGAGGAATTTGTTTTTCTATCCGACTTTTAATTTCCTGTATTGTCAAATTATCTCGCTGCATGCCCCTTTGAATACAAATTTCTTTGGAGGTATTAACAACGACAACAATATCAACCCATTTTTCCAATTTTGCCTCAAACAACAAAGGAATATTCAAAGCAAATTTTGTATCAGGATTGCTTTTATTTTCTCGTTCCATAATTTTCTTTGCCGCAGATACTATTTCAGGATGAGTAATCGCATTCAATTTTGCCAATTTTTTTTGATCTTGAAAAACGATATTTGCCAATTTTTTGCGGTCAATGGTATCATTTTTGTTCAAAATTGAGAAACCAAATTGATCAATAATTTTTTGGTAAGCTGTATTGCCAGGTTGCACAATTTGTCTAGCTACAATATCAAAATCAATGGCAAAAGCACCCAATTGAACAAATTCATTTGTCACTGTACCTTTTCCGCCTGCATATAATGAGGTTATTCCAATTTTCGTGATTTTGCCCATTTTTTCTTCCATTTTTATGCCCTGAAAATTGTCTTAAAAATAATTTGTTGTTGCCATCAAATCTTACTTCTTCAGATACTTCAAAAATCATTCCATTAAAAAAAATTAAAAAAGTGTAATTAGCATAAATGAAAATTGAACAATCATCTGAAAATGTTACAATTATCGAATTTGAAAACAAAACAATTCATTTAATTGGCACAGCCCATATATCACAACAATCGGTAGATTTAGTTAAAAAGACTATTACAAAAATCAACCCCGATAAAATATGTATTGAATTGGACCAAAGCCGGTATACCAACCTTACCAATGAATCAAAATTTGAAAATATGGATATTTTCAAAATAATCAAAGAAAAAAAAATGCCTTTATTCATTTCACAATTCTTTCTCTCGATATTTCAAAAAAAAATGTCCGAAAAAACAAATAGTAAACCTGGACAAGAATTTATCACAGCGATAGAAATTGCACAGTCGCAAAACATTGATATTGAATTAATCGACCGCGATATATCCATCACATTAAAACGTTTATGGAGATTATTATCATTATGGCGCAAAATGAGATTATTTTTTTCAATGTTTCTTTTCGAAGATGAAGACATAACTGAGACAAAAATCGAAGAACTCAAAAAAGAAGACATGTTAAATGAATTGATTCTTGAACTTGGTAAAGATTTCCCTGAAATAAAAAAAACTCTTATTGAAGAACGAGATTTATTTATGACACATCAAATACAAAAATCCACAGGTCAAGTTATTGTTGCCGTAGTGGGAGCCGGACATGTTCCGGGAATGTTAGCATTATTTCAAAATAAAAAAAATATTGCTTCTGAAGAAGTTGACAATATTAGTCTTGTTCCGGCACGTTCCATTGCGTCTAAAACCATACCCTGGCTTATACCTCTACTCATTTTTAGCATCTTTGCTTGGGGGTTTTCACGGGGAGATTATAATAAAGCATTGGATGCCATGTATGCTTGGATTATAATCAATGGCACGCTTTCTGCCATAGGATGTGCTTTAGCATTGGCCCACCCATTAACAATATTGATTGGTTTTATTGCAGCTCCCATCACCAGTCTCAATCCAACGATCGGAGCAGGTTTTGTTACTTCCATTGTGCAGACATTTTTAGTCAAACCTAGAGTCAAAGATTTTCTTGAAATCAAAGAATCCAGTTTTTCCTTACGCCAATGGTGGAAAAACAGATTAACAAGAATTTTTTTAGTTTTTATATTTTCTTCTTTAGGATCTGCTGTGGGCACATGGATAGCATTGCCTTATTTGACACAAATATTTAAGTAATTTTTCATTACATTTTCAATAACTATTACCAAGAAATAAAAAGCGGGAACAAGCATCACTACCGTGGATAAACAAAAAAAAGATGTTCTTAATATATCACGGATATACATTAAAATATTAATCAACGTAAAATATTCCATATACTAGAAAAAACATCTAAACTCTGATTATTTACTGCTTCAATTTCCAACAAATCTGTGGAAAAGACACCGATTGTTGTCATTGTAAGCACATTGCTTTTGCCGATAATATTTAGATAATTGCGTTCAAAGAAAACTCCTTCTATAGCAGTATTGCCCATAATATCCGGCACATCCTTTAAAAAATAATTTAAATCCAAATACAATGTTTCTCGCGATAAATCTGAAAAAAAAGGCGCATTGCTTTTATTGAACTCATCAAGAACTTTATTTCGTACTCGCTTAGTCCATTTTGAAAAAATATTGAGCCAATCAATTTTTCTTTTATTTCTTTCTTTGATAATAAAATCATCTACAGAAAAACCAATGTATTGCCCATTTATATGTTTCATTCTTAGCTTAAAAGCAAAATCTGCATCTTTAATATGCAAAAAATTTTTGAAATACTTTTTATTGACAGTGGCTTTACCCCGCACAAATCCATATTTGGGACTTATATGAATTCTTAAAAATTTCAATTTTCCCGGTTTATTTTGAATTTTTTTCTCGATAATTGCATTGATTTTTTTTTCAGAAATCCTTATTTTATATGTATGCTTATACAAAGACCCTAAAGGATTGAAAAAAACATTGCCTATTTCAGGAATTATCATAATAAATTTTTAAAATTATCAAATTTTTTTAACAAACGCAATTTGACTCAAAAAATTATTTTTTTTTGTTTCTGATCTTTGCACCTTGTTTTCAAATGCTTTTGTATTCAACCCACATTGAATTGCCACGCCATGAAATGCAATAATTGTCGACATTAATATGGACGAAGAACCCAACATCGCCCAATGTGGAGCTCTAAATTTCGTAGCATCTGCTGAAACTCCATTCAAAACATAGTACAAAGAAACCCCTGTGTAACTAATTATGAATGTAAATGGTAAAGAAATAAAAAACATTATTTCAAATCTTCTAACTGTAGATTCTTTTTGTTCCTTTACATGGCTAAATTGAAAAGAACTCATTGAAAGCAAACCATCATCTACATTTTGTGAATAAAATGAAAACAACGGGTCCAATGCAATAAAACCCTTACCTGGATATCTATTATATGTATAAGATGTATCAGCAAAATTCATAGAAAGTGTCCCTAGTTTAGTGAAAAAAAATTGCATTGAATAGCTAAGTCTTCTTTGTTTTAAGCCAAAAGCATCTGCCTGAGCATACCCATCAGACACCAAAACAATAAACAAAAAAAATATAAAAAAAATAGAAAAAAGTGTTTTTTTGTGCATTTTGATTTCCAAAAAAATTTATCTAAAATAATTATATATTTCTTATCATGCCTAGCGTTCACGAATAATCCAAATAACGATCTAAACTTTTGTACAAAATTGAATATTCTGCACAAAACACATACAATCAATGCGAATCCAAAATACTTGGATGCAAAAAAGCAATCTTTTTGACCACATTATTGTCTCTTTTTGCAGGCTCCGTCATAAAAGAAGTCAAAACATCAGTCTGACATTCACAAGGTCTGGTCTGAACAAGTTTCATTATTTCCAGTACCAATTTCTGCGCGTTTTGTGAATTTTGAGATAAATAATATATTACTTTTTCCGTTGTAACGACCTCTTCTGTTTCACGCCAACAATCATAATCTGTTACCATGCAAATAGTATTGTAGCAGATTCCTGCCTCTCTAGCCAATTTTGCCTCAGGCAAAACTGTCATATTAATAACACCTGCACCCCAAGAGCGGTACAAATGACTCTCCGCACGAGTGGAAAACGCAGGTCCTTCCATGCAGACAGATGTTTCATTTGTGTGCATCTTCAATCCTGCGTTCTGAGCAGCCTTTACCACCAAATGACTATTTTTTGCACAAAAAGGATCGGCAAAACTAATATGCCCCACCATTCCCTGGGAAAAATATGAAGCATCTCGCAATTTTGTACGATCAATAATTTGATCTATTAAAACGAAATCCATGGGCATCAATTCTTCTTTCAAGGACCCCACTGCACTAAAAGCAAATATTTGCTCCACGCCAAGACTTTTCATTGCCGCCAAATTTGCTTTGTATGGAACATCTGTTGGCGTAAAAAAATGTCCTTTTCCATGGCGTGCTAAAAATGCAACTTGTTGGTTTTGTATTTCAACGACTTGAATACTGGCTGATGGTTTTCCCCATGGCGTATCAATTTCCAACGATTCTATTTCTGATGCACCAGCAAAATTATAAAAACCACTGCCACCAATTATGCCTATTTTAATTTTATTCTTTTTCATACTCTTCCTTCATAACAAATATCATTTATTGAATCATCCATTTGATTGATAGACTTCTTTTTCAGTGGGAAAGTCAGATTTTTGAACATCTTGAATATAATTTGAAATTGCCTGTTGAGTTTTCTCATAAAAATTGTCATATTTTTTTACAAATTTAGGAGGATTTTTCGAATACCCTAAAAGATCATGCAATACCAATATCTGTCCATCAGTATATCGACCTGCACCAATGCCAATTGTAGGGATCATAATTGACTCTGTGATATCTTTAGCAAGTGATTCCGGCATGCCTTCCAATACTATCGCAAAAGCACCTGCTTCCTGGAGATAATGCGCATCATTCTTAATCTCATCATATCTAGCAGATTCTTTTCCCTGAACCTTATAACCACCAAAAACATTTATCGATTGAGGAGTTAATCCCAAATGTCCCATAAAAGGTATTTGGGCTTGTTGCAATGCTGGCAATATTTTAGATAAATTCTTTTCGCCACCCTCCAATTTAATTGCTTTTGCGCCGCCTTGCTGGATCAACCGCCCTGCATTTTCAATTGTTTTTTCTATGGATATATGATAACTCAAATACGGCATATCTGCTATTAATAATGCTCTATGAATGCCTCTTGACACAATCTTTGTATGATAAACCATTTGATCCATTGTAACAGGTAAAGTGTTGGGTAGGCCTGCAATTACATTACCCAAGCTATCGCCAACCAAAACTCCATCAATACCGGCTTCATCCACCAGACAAGCATGATTATAATCATAAGCAGTAACCAGGCATATTTTTCTGCCTTGATTTTTCATTTCAATTAAATTTGTTGGCCACACCATTTTACCCATTGTTTATTAACCTATTTCAAATACGATTTACTTAAAAAGGCACTCAGCCTGAATACCTTTCCATGAATCAAGATATTCAAACTGAGTTCAAGCGAAATATTTCTAATGCACGGATTCTGTGCTATTTGCATTCGCTGACGGACCCTGCCTTTTGGGTATAAAGATAATATTTTGCGCAACTATCTTCACTCTAGATTTTTTTTCTCCAGAATCATTGACCCATCTGTCCTGCCTTAACTTGCCTACAACAATCACCCTGCTTCCCTTATCCAAATACTTTGAGCTGGATATTGCTTGCCCTTCCCATGCTTCCACATCAAAAAAGCTAACACTTTCTTCACTGTGATTGCTTGCTAAAGCGAAATGAGCAACACTTTTTCCGCTCTTTGTTGTATTAAGCTTTGGTTTTGCCACCAAATGTCCTTCTAGTGTTATGCTATCCAAAGCCGGAAACACCCTACCTGGACGATTTTTTTTATCATCCACTGCAGGTTCTTGTTGATTCCAATCCATTTGAGACTCGTATGCTTTCATTGTTTTTTCCTTATCACATTTTTTTTTACTTTATGTTATATTATTAATAAATCTTCTTGTACCTTGTTTTGTCCCAATTTTTACAAAAAAAAATTTTTTTTCGAGGATATATGCACAAAAAGTCACATTTAATTTCTTTTGGAATAGTTATTTTTATATCTTGGGCATTATTAATACAAAAAGGCTGGTCTGCTTCAAAAAATTTAGATTCTGAGACCAATGGCTTTTTTATTGGCATTTCACAAAATACTTACAAATTTAAAAACACAGAATCAGCTACTGGAACAGGCTGGCAAGCAGGCATCATCCAAAAAACAGAAAAAAGACCCTATGGCTATTTAACTGGATTATTGTATTTCGAGCACATCAAAACTACGGGAAACATACCAACATTGGGCCAAACGGAAATTGTCTCGAATGATATTGTATTTTCGTTATGGTTAACCCATATTTTTTTAAAAAACAGTATGATTTCTCCGACAATTAGTGTTGGCCCGGGATTCATTTTCAAAATCAAATCATCACTAACTCCAATAACAACAGAAATTGTCGAAACAAATAAATATGAATACAATGAAGTAATGTTTGATTTAAAAGCTCAATTGGCATTAGGTGCTTATATCAAAATAAACAAAGGTTTGTATCTCAATCCTCATATTGTTGGGAGTTACAATCTTTTGAACAACAATAAACTGGCTGAACTCTGGGGCCTGAAAGAAGAATACAATTTTAATTTTTTAATTGGTTTAGTTTATTCGGTGCAGTATTAATCTATCAACATTTCATAATACTCAATAGAGAATATTTTACAGCACTTGTTTTTTAATAGGCATTTTTCATATTCATGCCGAAAATATGCCTAAAGGTATAAAAACAAGAACATTATACAGGATTTTTTAATGGGCGATATAGCATTATCTCAAGAAGATATTGACAACCTGCTAGGCGGAGGCGGTCTAGATGATGAAACAGATTCATCTACAGATGCTCCTGACAGCGGATTGAATTTAGGTGGTGAAACTGATCCTGACAGTGGGGGTTCCGACAATGTTTTTGAAGGATTGGACGCCCTTTTACCATCAGGTGATGAAGAAAACGTAAATACAGAAAATTCTTCTCAAAATACGCCGTCAAGTGGTGGGTCTGCAAATGCGAACACATCCGCCTCTTTGCAGACTAGCACTCAAGGTTATGACAGTTATGGCAACCTCAGTGCATTAATGCTAGTCAATATTGACATCAACGTTGTTTTGGGCAAAAAAAAGACTATGATCAAAGATATCCTATCTTTAGGGGAAGGGTCCATCATAGAACTTGATAAATCTGCAAGTGCTCCGGTAGACATATTGGCAAATAACCGGCCACTGGCAAGAGGAGAAGTTGTCGTAGTTGACGAACAATTTGGTGTTCGAATAACAGAAAAAGTCAACCCGTCAGATCCGTTATATCAAGATAATGAATGATCTACTGATACTTGATATCAACATCTGTTGTTTTACGGTACAAACAAAGATTGAATAACTCACATTGCCTACAATAAGAATCTTTTTCAGAAAAATCCTCTGATTCACACATATAGATTCTTTGATCTGCATCAATACTTTCCATCAATGATTGTAAAAATTTTTTTTCTGAATCTGTTCGTTGATCAGATCCTTTTTTTTGGATAATGGTTGCTTTTTGAATGTATTCATTTCGCGAATTTTCAAAAGCTTTATCCTTAATTTTTTCGACCTTTTGATTAATATCTCGTAACAGATTAAAAGCTTCGTTTACCTTTTTATTCGGAAATAAATAGATGCGCTTAAAAAAAACAAAATACAAAAAACCGAAAAACAATCCTCCTAAATGTCCGATATGGGATATATTACTTCCAGGCGAAGAAAACATAAGCATCAATTCCAATACTCCATACAAAACTACCAAATATTTTGCTTTTAGAGGAATTACAAAAAAAAGTAAAATCTTATGATCTGGATAAACTAAACCATAAGCTAATAACAACGCAAAAACAGCTCCGGAAGCTCCAATGGTATAACTAAAGGGAGCCTGAAAATAATTCAGTAACAAAATAGATAAACCTGCTCCAATGCCGCTAAAGAAATAATATTTCAAAAAAGTTTTATTGCCCCATGCTTCTTCCACTGGAGCACCAAACATCCACAACAAATACATGTTAAATAATATATGAAAAAAATTCACAGGGCTATGTAGAAACATATATGTTACTATTTGCCACAACCAGTATTTTTCAACAATTTTTAATGGATTGAGAGCAAAAAATCTTTCTATATGCAAATTAAAATAAGATAAAAAAAATAACTGAAAAACAAAGATAACAATATTTATGGTCAAAAGAATTAATACAACGCTTTGTTTGTTCGAACTTTCTCTATGGTACATATTTTTTTCCTAAAGATATATTGGTTACAAGCTATTTAGAAAATAGCTCTCTAAAAAACTAAACCCAGCGGCTGAGGAAATTTCTTCTCTATTTTTTTTCGAAATATATAAAGATACCTTGCCAATTTTGTTCAACCTATGTTCTATCAATTGGATTAATGACGGAATCATTCCTTTTTCTAAATTCACATCATCTGTCAAAAAAATCGAAATAGGCATTCGTTTATTTTTTGCGTCAGGAATTTCCTGTTCCCAAACAGGCTTAATTTTTTTTTCAAAAAAAGATGCGATTTTATCAGCGACTTCCATTTGATTGACAGAAACCCAATCTCCTGAAACATATAAAGTATCATTCAACATTTCAACATTTTTATCGCTTTGAATGGTATTGTTTGAAGCTTCCAAATTCGAGTCTTGTTCAGAAGTTATTCCATCGCGCACCATTTTACCATTTGCAAACTTATATTCTAAATTTATGTTGGCAGGGTTTTGAACCAACTTCTTAGCGGAAATCAAATCATTGTGTTTTATTTGTACAGACTCATTGTTCACCCGCAAAGCCATTGTAGCGATATCGCCAATTTGGTTCAATTGACCTGTTATCACCCCTCCTTCAGGTTTAAATAAATATTCTACACGAAAATTATTTTTGGCCAATTCTGGATTATTTGCATACATATCCAAAAATTTATTTACTTTAACATTGCTCACCTTCACCAATTTGAACAATAGATGCGGCTTTTTTTGAAACAACTGAAAATGTTTTGTCATTCGTTCATCGCCTATTAAAACAATAATATTTTTACTTTGATTGTAACCTTTTCCTTGAAGTAAAATCGCATAAGCAATGATAAAAGTCCGTAAAAGCTTTCTATGGTCCGGATCAGATTCTTTGTCAAGCCCAAGATTTATCATATAATCTAAAACTAAAATTAAGGGAAGTCCAAATTTTTTTATGTGTTCTCCAAATTTGTTTCTGATTTCTGATGTATTTTTGTTGTCTTTTATGCTATTTTTAATAGTTTCAATATCGTACAACAATGGCTCTTCTACAAATTCTAAACCCTTTTGTTTTAGAATAGACTTGAAATATTTTTGTATATTTTTAGATTCAGTGATAATAATGCTTTTGCTCATAAAAAACCACAGTCTTGCAATTTTATAATAGTTAGAAAGAAATCCTTATATGCCCTGGCCGTTATGCTTTTCAGGTATCCTTTCTTAAAAAAAAACTGAAATAAATATTACTGCCTGGCATTAACGAAAATACCAAAGGGTTCTTAGTATATTATGTCAAAAAAAATATCTCCTCTTACGCCTGTCCAGCAAATACCTAATATTGGCCCCGTGAAAATGAAAATATTGAAGGAAATGGGAATACAAACAGCATGGAATCTATTATTTCTTTTTCCTTCCAGGTATTTTGATAGAACAAATAGACAAACCCTAGATCAATGCAAAAATGATCAATACATTCATAGTATAGTAAGCATTGATTCAATCGAACCATACAATACCTCAAAGAAAAAAATTACACATATCCACGTTTATGATTCAAAAGGTCAGGCTCAACTTATTTTTTATCAAAACTATTCTTTTTTTAAAAATCGATTTCAACCAGGTCAAACAATTTTCATTTCGGGAAAATGTAAATTGCTTGGCAATAAAAAACATATTATTCATCCAGATATTGATTCTGACAAAAACACCACTTTATCTCAATTTTTTTGCATTACTCCGCATTATCCGACTGCTCAAATACCAAATAAATTGATGCGAAAAATTATGCAATATATTCTTCATAATATGGAACATGTATCAGATCCTAGGCCTTCACAAATACAAATAACCTACAAATTAATGCCGTTAATAGATTGTCTGCAACAATTGCATTTGCCTGAATCACAAATAAAAATTGACAAAGCAAAAAAAAGCGTCGCTTTTTTGGAACTTTTTTTATGGCAATTGAAAATTCAAAAGCATGTTACAACAATTCAAAATATTAACAAAATGCGCCATTACCCTTTGGCATTGAATCAATTGAGTTCCTATAAAGATAAATTGCCTTTTCAACTATCACTTAGCCAAAACAAAGCATTGCTGCAAATCATAAATGATTTGCAGCAAAAGCACCCGATGAGAAGATTGATCCATGGAGATGTAGGATCCGGTAAATCTATCATAGCATTTTTATCATTGATTTATGCGGCATTGAACAATTACCAGACGGCATTAATAGCGCCAACAGAAATACTAGCAAAACAACATTATAACAATTTTTGTCAGTTGTTTCCAAATTTTTCAGATATTTGCTTTGTATCTTCTCATTCAAAAAAATTACAAATAATCGAAAAAATAACTATTGGCACTCATAGTGCGTTTCAACCCAATGTTTTTTATACAAATCTTGGGTTAGTTGTTATAGACGAACAACATAAATTTGGAGTAGCACAAAAAGCAAAATTGTTAAACAAGGGGAAAAATCCTGATTTATTAATGATGAGTGCCACACCAATCCCGCGAAGCTTAGCCTGGACTAGTTTTGGACACTTAAAAAAATCAAAAATTTTAGGGTCATCAAATACGGGCAATATTAAAACTTTGATCCTGCATCACAATCAGATCGAAGGAATCATCAAATCTATAAAAAAATACCTATCACAAGGCAGGCAAGGGTATTGGGTGTTTCCAACCATCCATCAAAGCGACTCTATGCCAAACACAATCCCAGTAACGGAAGGATATGAAAACTACAGTACAAAACTTTTACCCTTTCAATCTGAAATTTTGCATGGACAAATGACACCCGAAAATAAAAGTAAAATTGTCCAAAGGTTTTCCACAAATAACATTCAACTTTTATTTACAACATCCATTATTGAAGTAGGTATTCACAATCAAAACGCAACTATCATGGTAATTCAAAACCCTGAAAGATTTGGCTTATCTCAATTGCATCAAATTCGAGGACGGATCGGCAGAGGCCCCCACCCTTCTTTTTGCATTCTATTAGTAAACAATCAAACACCAAAATCTGCGGCAAAAAGACTCCATGTTCTGACAGAAATAAATAATGGTTTTAAGATTGCAGATCAAGACTTGATATTGCGAGGACCGGGAGATTTTTTAGGAACTCGTCAGCATGGAATTCCTCGTTTTATTTTGGCAGATATAACAAACACTGAGTCAGTAATGCAAAGCCAAAAAAGCATTTTTCAATTATTAAAAAAAGAAATGCCAAAAGAAATCGAAAAATTATTTTATCTTGGCTTTCATATAAACTCAAATCTTTGGTTTGCACGATGGCAAAAACTTATGAATGTTTCACGTGAAACAAAAAACTGAAAAACCTAAAGATCTAAATTTCGAACCTTTTGAGCATTTTCTTCTATGAATTTTCTTCTTGGTTCTACTTGATCTCCCATTAAAATACTGAAAACCTCATCTGCTTCAACCAAATCATCCAAACTTACTTGTAACAAATTTCGTGATTGAGGATTCATAGTAGTTTCCCACAATTGATCAGGATTCATTTCACCTAAACCTTTGTAACGCTGCAAAGAATATTTTTTTCCGTTTAGCGTTTTAAAAATTTTATCTCTTTGAGCATCATTATAAGCATAATACGATTGTTTTTCCGACTTAATTAAATATAGCGGAGGTTGCGCTATATACAAATATCCCTTTTCCACAATTTCACGCATATATCGAAAAAAGAAAGTTAGGATCAATGTCCTGATATGAGACCCATC
Organism: uncultured Leptospiraceae bacterium; assembly: GCA_964501965.1. GTDB lineage: Bacteria > Spirochaetota > DYNZ01 > DYNZ01 > DYNZ01 > CAZCVM01. Next base: position 26,072 of record CAZCVM010000002.1, read on the forward strand.
CACATCCGCATCCGTCATTATAATAATTTTGTTGTATCTAGCTTTATTGGAATCAAACTCATCTTTTCCTATTCCGGTCCCCATTGCAGTTATTAATGTCTTAACTTCTTCATTGGATAAAATTTTGTCGAGCCTAGCTTTTTCAACATTCAAAATTTTTCCCTTTAATGGCAAGATTGCCTGAAATTTTCTATCTCTTCCCTGCTTAGCTGATCCTCCCGCACTATCTCCCTCAACCAAAAATATTTCAGACTTTCCAGGATCTCTTTCCTGACAATCAGCCAATTTTCCCGGCAAAGAATCACCTTCTAATGCACCTTTACGCCTGGTGAGGTCTTTGGCTTTTTTTGCTGCCATTCTAGCACGCGCAGCCAAAATACCTTTTTCAATTATTTTTTTGGCATAAGCCGGATTTTCTTCAAAAAAGTATGTCAGATTTTCGTTGGTAATAGACTCAACAATTCCTTTGACTTCTCCATTTCCAAGCTTTGTTTTTGTTTGTCCTTCAAACTGGGGATCGGGTATTTTAACACTTATAACAGCCACTAAGCCTTCTCTTACATCATCTCCTGTTAATACCCCATCAACTTTTTTTTCCAGTTTTTGTTTTTTTATTTGATCGTTTATGGATCGGGTTAGAGCTGACCGAAATCCAATTAAATGGGTGCCACCTTCTTTTGTGTTGATGTTATTTGCAAAGGAAAAAAGAATTTCGCTTATGCTCGTATTATAATCAATTGCTATTTCCACTTGAACATCATTGCGAGTATCTTCAAAGTAAATCGGTTTTTTCAGTATAGGATCTTTTCGTTCATTTAAGTGTTCTACAAACTGAACTATACCCCCATTAAACTTAAACTCATGCTCTCTATCGCTTCTCTCATCTTTAATGGTTATTTTTAAGCCTTTATTTAAAAAGGCCAATTCTCTTAATCGAGTAGATAATATATCAAATGAAAAATCTATAGTATCGAATATTTCCTTATCCGGAAGAAATTTTATTGTTGTTCCATTTTTTTTGCTTGTTCCTGTTTTTTTCAATTTGGATGCAGCAACACCGCGTTCAAATCGCTGTTCGTATATACCTCCATCTCTCTTTACCGTAACCTCTAACCATTCAGCTAATGCGTTGACAACAGAAATTCCTACTCCATGTAAACCTCCGGAAACTTTGTAAGCATTGTTATCAAATTTTCCTCCCGCATGCAATTTTGTTAAAACAAGCTCCAGTGTAGACATTTTGTATTGGCTATGCTGTTCTACTGGAATACCTCTTCCATCGTCTTGGACTTCGAGCCATCCTTCTTTGGATATAACAACATTGACCTGCGAACAGTAACCTACCAAAGCTTCATCCACAGAATTGTCTACAACTTCATAAACTAAATGATGCAAGCCATTTGCTGTTGTTGACCCAATATACATACCAGGTCTTTTGCGAACGGCTTCTAGTCCTTCCAGTACTTGAATACTCTCTGACCCATAATCATTGTTTGCCATTTTTGTTCTCCATTTGCTTTCCATTTGCTTTCTTTGTAAAAATATTTTAGCTGAAAATCATGATCGACGAATTAATGTCTCTGGTTTTATTTTTGATTTTTCATAAAAACCATCTATGTATAAAACTATTGTTTGACTATCCTTAAATAAAATCTCATCATCTTCATCAAAAATATCAGGAAAAACTCCTTCATTTTCATCTATATTGATTAATGACTTAATGTTAAATATTCCGATGATGTCATTTTTCGATACAATTTTATTGTATCCGATATGAATAAATTGTTTTAATAATTTTCTATGTTGTTTCATCATCTTGCTATTCTTTGCAGATTATTTTAATCGTTTAGCAATTTCCAATAAAGTTCTTTTTAATGTATTGTCCTGGAGTTTATCCAACTCGGTCAATATAGAATCATTTATATTTTTTTCCAATAAATGCGAGTCTATATTTGGATTTTTTTTTATTGATTGTGATTCATCTTCAATTTTTTGCCAGTTGTGATCCACTTTATAACTTAGATTTTCTACAGAAAAATTCACCCAATTCAATAAATTGTTAATTTTTATTAATAATTCTTCTTTTTTCCAATTTATTTCATTAGACCATGCAGAGTGATTTGTCACAATGATTAATGTATTTTTTTTTGATTTTTCAAAGCCTATTGGCAAAGATTTATCTGCCGCATCTAATGCAACATGTTTCCAATTTTTTTTTATGTATTCTAGTATAATATCTTTATATTCAGAAATATTATTTATTTGCAAAGAAAATTCTTTTGGTGTGTGAAAAGATTGATCTGTATTCATATTTATTTCTTTTTCATAAATTTTTATTGTTTTGCATTGTTTCAAGTACTTTTGTAAATAGAATTGCTTTGAACCTTATATACGCTATATGATGAACATCCAAGATTATTGGCTATTGAAGGTAAATTGTTATCCGTTGTTGCTATAAAGCTTTGTTCAGATTTACAAATTACCTGAATCATATTCACATATTTTTCTTTGTCCAATTCATTCATAATATCATCTATTAAAATGATTGGGGATATCATTAATGTTTCCTTTAACAACTCCAATTCTGCTAGTTTAATTGCTATGGACACAATTCTTTTTTGTCCTTGAGATAAAATATTGTTTGCCTTTTGATTGTTTATTCGAATAAGCATATCTTCTCTATGCGGACCAAATAATGTCATTCCAAGTTGTTTTTCTTTATCAAATGACTTTATTGCCAATTCATAAAAATATTTTTTTATGGAATCATAAACAATGTCTATAGAATTTTTTTTATTTTGCATTAAATCATTAAATGTTTCTAAAAAAATTGAATATGCAAAATCTATCTGAAAAGGAAAATTGTCCAATTGACCAAGAATTTTTTGAATTTTGGGAAATAATAAAACATATAACACATAAACACGAAAAAAAACTATTTGAATGGATTTCTCAATGTATATTTCGTTATAAGAATCAAATATTTTTGATTCTTTTTTTAGCAAGAAGTTTCTTTGTTTAAGGATCGAATAAAAATCAATAATATGAGTCAAATAATTTCCCTGAATTTTAGTTTGTACTGAATTGACAAAAATTTGAGATAATAAATTGTCAATAAACTGGCGTCGGACTGAAGGGCTGCCAGATATTAAAAAAATATCCTCTGGTAAAAATGTTACCGTCCGCATCAGCCCAAAAAAATCTTTTGCTTTTTGAATTTTTGTGTTGTTGTATTTGAAATATTTTTTTTTCGTTAAACTGTATACTGTACTTAATTTTTGCATATTGTTTTTAGCGTACAATGATGCTTGAATAAAAAAAAAATCTCTATTCCAATTAATAAGAATAGAATCAGATACTTTACGAAAAGACCTAGTAGAACTTAAAAAATTAATGGCTTCTAAAATATTTGTTTTTCCGACTCCATTCTTTCCAGTTATTATTTGCAATCCTTTGTCAAAGGATATATCCAGTGATTCATAATTGCGATAATTTTTTAATGTTAAATTGTTCAAATACATGCATTTTATAAAAAAAATAATTCAAAAATTATCTAATTGCCTTAATTGATTTTCAATGGCATTATTACTGAAATATAATTATCATTGTCAATGGCTTTTACTATTGCTGGCATTTCAGAATCAGAAAATTTAAATTCTATGTTTTCTGTTTCAATCTCTTTTATAGCATCCAATAAATAATTGCTATTAAATCCCATCTCATTTGCTTCCAAAGCTTTTTCTATTGTTAAATCTTCTTGAGCTGAACCAATATCCGGTGTCTGAGCTTCAATACGCAAATTGTTTTTATTGAATGACAATTTGACTTGATGGGCAGCATCGCTGGCCATTAAAGATACTCTTTTGAGTGCTCCGATAAATTGGCTTCTTTCAATTGATACTGAATGAATAGTTTTATTTGGTATTACTTTTTTGTAATCCGGAAATTTGCCTTGAATCAACCGACAGGATATTTCTATATTGTTTAGTTTAAAATATATTTGATTTTGTGCAATATTGAATAATATTTCATTATCTGAAATCAATAATTTGTGAAGTTCGCTGATAATCTTACTAGGTATAATAACTCCTTCTTCCAGGTTAACTTTGTATATATTTGAATTCTGGATATAAGCCAAGCGTTTTCCATCGGTAGCAACAAATACAAGATTTTCTTCGTTTGCTTCAAAAAAAACGCCATTAAAAACAAATCTTGAATCATCATTATTTGCGGCAGCAAAAAATGTTTTTTGCATCATTGATTTGAATAATGGCTGCGGCAAAGAAAATAATTCTATTTGAGGCATTTGCATACGATTTGGATATTCATTACTTTCTGAACCAACAATAGTAAAATTAGTTTTATTGTCAGGTGTTGCAATTTTTACTGAATAATTTTCATTAAGCTTCACTGTGATAGGTCCAGGGTTTAATGAACGAATGATGTTAGCGAATTTTTTCGCTGGCAACATTACAGCTCCTGGTGCAATTATTTCACTCTCTGCGTAACTTTTTATGTTAATATCAGAATCAGAAGTTGTTAAAAATATTTTGTTGCTTTTTGCTTCTAACAATACATTGGCCAAAACAGTATCGCTGTTTTTAGGATTAATAATTCCTTCTACAGATAATAATGATTTTTGCAAAATATCTTTATCTATTTTGAATTCCATGGAATAACCTCAATTGAAAAAATTTCTTTAGCACTGAAGAAATACTAAATTCTAAAAGTACACAAAAGATTTCAAGCAAAATGCATTTTATCCACAATATTTCTTTTATTCTATTAATATAATTAATGAAATAAAATAAATATATATAGTAGTTGTCATAGTAATTGAGTGGATAAGTGGAAAGTTCATTTTGTTTGATCAATAGTATAATGAAAATATAGAAATAAATAATGATGGAGTGTTAATAACTTTGGGATTAATTGTGGGTGTGGTGTTAATACTGAATCCAAAATGTGAATAAGAAAAAATAAGAGATTTTATCCAGATGAATCCATAATTTATTCACAGTTTATTCACATTTTATGTTATAAGATTTGAGCTAAATATGGAGTTTTTTTATTAATTGGTTTTAGTTTTAAATTGAAAAATTAAAAATGATTTATAGTGAGGATTTGATGGATTCTAGTATAGAATGGAAATCTTTATCATTTGTTAATTTTTTATCAATTTCTTTGCGAGCATTAATGATTGTTGAATGATCTCTTCCTCCTAAGTGATATCCAATTTCTTTGGTAGTTAAGGAAGTCATTTCAGATATTAAATAAATAGATATAAATCGTGGAATAATCAATTTGTTAATGCGACTTTTTGAGGTTATTTCTTTGGCAGAAATGCTATAATGCTTGGCTACTTTTTCAATAATTTCTGAGGCAGAATACTGTTTTTTAATTTCATTTGTTTGGATATATTCTCTTAATATGCTATCAATATTGCTGAGGCTGGGGGTGAGGCCATATTGATTTTGGTGCAGTTTGATAGTCAAGATAGCACCTTCTAAGGAACGAATGTTTCCTTTAATATTTTTTGCAATATAATACATAATTTCATCAGGAATAGAAATATTCTGATTTTTCGCTTTTTGTTTTATAATTTCTTTTCTGGTTTCTAAATCAGGAGGTGATATTTTTGTAATCAATCCCCATTGAAAACGATTGCTGATCCTATCAGTCAAATACAATAGCTGATTGGGAGGGCGATCACTCGATATAACGATTTGACGCCCGGATTCATATAAAGCATTGAAGGTATGAAAAAATTCTGTTTGGGTTTTTTCTTTGCCTTGAATAAATTGGATATCATCGATTAATAGGATATCCACATATCGATATTTGAGTTTGAAATGAGTCGTTTGATTTTTTAATATTGCATCGACAATTTCATTAATAAAAGTTTCTGAATGAACATACAAAACTTTTAGGTATTCCTTTTCTTTTTGCAATTTTTGAGCAATAGCTTGTAATAAATGTGTTTTTCCAAGTCCTACACCACCCCAAATAAAAAGAGGATTGAATTCTAAACCGGGATTTTGAGCTACAGATAAAGCGGCAGCATGCGCATAGTCATTGTGGCTACCAACAACAAAATTGGGGAATGTAAAATTTGGATTTGTTTGGGTTGAAGGAAATGTTTGGGTTGGTTGATTAAGAGAATAATCCTTTTTTGTTTTTTGCATTACCAAAGGCTTTGAAGAAGGGATATCCGCAGACAATGTTTTGTTCTTGTCGTAGCTGTTGCTATAAGGAAAACCATCGTAGGAAACTAAATCTATTTTGATCTCTTTGCCAATGATTTCATATATTGCATGAGTAAGTTTTGGGAAAAAGTGATTTTCCACATGAGTTTTTTTGCGGCTATCATCAAATTCTATTAATATTCTTTCTTTTGTAGAAGAAATTATATTGCTGCCACCAAACCAAATATCCACATCTTGTGGATTTATCGAAATTTTTAGATTATTTATAATGTTATTCCATAAATTATCTGACATGCTTTGAAAACCTAATCCATTTTATGTTAATATTTATCTGAAACCGGCATTCTAAAGGTCAGGCCATAAGATTACCAAATTTTTGATTTTATATGACCAATACTTGGCCTAAAAACAAGCAAGGATTAATTTTTTTTGGAGTTGAAAAAATAAAAAAAACGTTCCAAGCAAAAAATAATGAGCTGGTTTTTTTTATCGAATTTGTGGGGGTTGATTAAAAACGGGAAGATTTTTTAAATCGTTTAAAGCTAATACAAAATTGTCAGGAATTTTTATTTTCATTTCGTTGAAAGATGAAAAATAATAGGAACGGGCCAATTGAAATGTGCGGATGGATAACATAAAATGATTAATTCGTTTGTAAGATAGAGCACGGTTTTCTTCTTGCAGAGCCAGTCTGAAATATCTCAATGCCTTTTGGTTTTTAGATAATTTGTTGTAATATTTTTTTGCCAAATCTTTTCGGATTTTCTGAGTATGTTCATAATAAACATTTACTAATCCTTGAAGAATGATTTTTTGATTCCTATTAATGCTGCGTAGCAATATGTAACTTTTTCTTTTGTTTTGATTTTTTTCATGTTTTTGAGCTAAATTAATATCACTTTGCGTCGCATTAATGATTTTTTGCATTTTATGTCTTTTAACTCCATTCAATACATATTGAAATTTATCTTGAATATACTGCTGGGTGGTTATCGCTTTTTGTAGTTTTGTTGACCATTGGTTAGCGAATAATGATTGAATGGACATAAAAAAAACCAATATAAAAAAAATATATTTGATATTATTTTGTTTTTTCATTTTTGATATCAATTCTTTCTTTTTTGGATAAATTTTCTTTGGACCCCTGAACAAGAAAAGATTCAGATGCCTTATCTTTTACTGTTTTTGAAGCAGTAGTTTTTTGATTGTTGTCCACATGGTGTAAAATAATATTGTATTCAGGCCGAAGTTCTTTGTCGCCGCCTTGTTGCAATTCTTTAATTTTTGCGCCAATTTCTTCATAGGTTAGATTTTCTATGGCAAGTTTTTTGTCTCTTGGAGTTCGTGCTTGAATAATGGCCAAAATCGCATATCTCTTACTGCGTCTGCTGAGTTTGATTGCTTCAATGTATCTTTTTATTTTATAAGAATAAAGCCGTTTGGAAGAATGATGCGCAATGACCTGCTGGCTTTTTGATTCTGTTAGATCACGGTATCCTAATGATAAATAAAGTCTAGCCTTGCTGTCTTTTGAACGAATAATGGTCGGAGCTATACGATCCAGGAGTTTTTTGGCATTACTTAAATAAATATCAATGGTTCGCGCGTATAAATCTACTTGCGTTTCCTGGGATTTTCGAATTTCAGTGTATGTTCTTTTGTAGTTGCTTTGCAAATAAGCGACCTGAGCCCAAAAATCATGCATGGCAGCTTTGTTGAATAATTCAATTTCTTTTTTAGTACCAAAATTGGTTATGGCAATATTGATGTAATTAATAAAGTATTTGTTTTCTTGTAAAAAGCGGTCGGATGAAATTTGATCCGCAAAGCTCATTAATGCGTATATGGAGAAAAAATGGAGATATATCATTAATATAATTATTTTATATTTCATAAAGACCTCTTTGGTTTGTAATATGATACCATGCGATACAATTATTAATGGTTTTCATAGAATGTATCGGTTTTTGTACCAAAGCAGCTATAATCGTATATAGTATCGTCTAAAATGAAAAAAAATTCACTAAAAAACACTTAAAGAAAGTGTGTTGGAGGTGTATGTCCTAGCCGTTATATTTGTCTTTGGTAAAAAAGGCTGGAATAAACATTACGACAAGCACAACCAAAAACCAAAGTTTTTTGTATGGGTATTGCTGTATTAATAAGAATTCACAAGTTTTATTTGTTTTATTAAAACTTGTGAATGTAGATAAATGAATAAAAGGTTTTTTAGGGTTATTGTTTTATCGTAAATGTGGATTGTGTCGCCAGTTTTCGATCTTTATTTTCACCCAAAAAGACTTTTATTTTGTATTCGCCCGGATCTTTGAAAAAATCAGGTCTAAGCATATAGGAGAAAGACTTTGATTGTGGGTCTATATTGTTTTCTATTTGTTTTCTAAACAATGTTTCATTATTGTTTTGTATTTTAAAAATTTCTAATGAAATGGTTTGAGTGTTAAATGGTTGATTTTGCGAAATTTTGTAAAAAATTTCACTTTGTGGAGCAAAATTGGTTATATTGTCTGGAGTTCCGGCAGAAAAAGATGAATTGCTCATAATCATAGATGTTGTTAAACCGCCTGTTTTACCCCATGGAGACCAATAGTATAAAAAAAGCGCAACTACGCCGACTAAAATAAGTAAAGATACAATACGTTTCATATTTCCCTCTTTATTGTTTGATTTATCTAATTCTCTATTTGATTTTTCAGTGGTTTTATCAGTAAAGCTATTTTTATTTTCAGCTTTAGCTGATGGTGAAAATTTTTCCCAACTCGCATTTTCAGATGTATTCCATGAAGCTGAAGCAGCTCCTGTCAATCTAGTTTCTTTTTTTTTCTGTTTTGTTAGTTCTTCTTTTTTTTCTGTTTTTGGGTCTTCGGTTTGTTCGCTAGGTTTTTCATTTTCCATGCTTATTGTCCTTTCTTCCGATGAAATTGGTTTATTTTTTTGATCTTGCATGTCTTCTACAAGTTCAGATAATATATTTTGTCTTTTTTCCAGACCTTGCTTTATTGATTCATCAATAGCCTTATTAAATTTATCCTTTGATGACGGCATTTAATAACTCCTGTACTAGTTGCTTGTATTCTGTTGCTGGTTTACTTGTTGTTTTGTATAAATAGAGAGTCTTTTTTAATAAATGCGCCTCTTCAACAGCTACGGATTGAGAAATTTTAGTTTCAAAAACCGGCAAATATTGCTTTATGGTAGGTAATACAGCCTGAGCTATTGTTGTTCTTGGATTGTAAAATGTTACCAGAGCACCCAGGATATGCAATTCTTTATTGTATCTTTTTTTTACACTTCCAATAGCATCTAATATGCTTTGAATGCCGTCAATAGAAAATTTTGATATTTGGATGGGTACTATGATGCCATGACTGGCAACAAGAGCGTTGATCGTTAACATTGATAACGACGGCGGGCAATCAATAATGGCAATATCGAAATCAATATTGACTAGACTGTCTGATAATTTAAAAAAACCGTTGATGTTTCCTGCCAGTAAACTTTCTGTTTCAGCCAATTGAATGCTAGAAGGAATAAAATAAAGGTTTACGTCAAAGGAGGACTGATATGCCAATTCATTTGCTTTGGCTTGATTCGCAAAGATTTGGTAAACTGTGTTTTTATTGTTTGCATCTTTTTGTAAAATGGATGTTGCGTTTCCTTGGGGATCTATATCAATAAAAAGTACTTTTTGCCCCTCTAAAGCAAGGCCATGTGCTAAATTGATTGCAGTGGTGGTTTTGGCTACACCTCCTTTTTGATTAATGATGCTAAGAATGTATGGTTTGTGCAATGTATTTGTTTTTTCCATATTATTTGCTACAATATTTACTTGATTTATTTTTTTTGTAATAATGAAAGTTGCAAGACAAAAAGCCAAGTACATTTTTTTTTGTAAGTAAGTTATTTTGCAAGTAGGGAATTTTTTAAATAATGGTAGCATTTCAAATCTTTCGGCGAAAAAAACACAGACAAACGTACCCTTTTGCGTCCTCCCGGGGGTCAATATTACTAGTTACGCTATCTGCTGTTGTATTATTGCTGTTTTTTGCTATTGCAATTTACAATATTTATAAAAATTATCATTATTTGCGTATCAGAGATCATCGGTTAACTCAATTGCAGTGGCAATCTCGGTCTTTGCTAAGTCTATTGGCTCATCAAGTGACTTCTTCTCCGGATTTTTTCTATAAATTGATAGATAGAAAGAAAATAAATTTGAAACAATTGTTTATAAATTCTGATGAAAATAATAATGATGTGAAAAAACAAAGTAGTCTTTACTCTCAAAAAGCTCAGCAAATCTTGAACCAAAAACATGGTGTTGTATTTTTAGAAAAAACCCAGGATGCAAACATTTTTGAATTGAAGGTTGAACTATCGCAATACAATTTAAAGGTAGAGTCAAGTTTAATATTAAAAAAATTTAGTTATAGTGATTATCTATTTTATTTCAATAAAAATTTACAGCTTATAGCCGTTGAAGAGCCTTTGAGGTTTTATGGACCGATTTTTGTTTCTGGCAATTTAGAGCTGGGGGCTTATATGGGAAATATTTATTTTTATAAATCAAATAATGTTATCACGCCCTTACTGTATAGTGAAGGAAAGATTTCAGAATTTCGTGGATTGAAGAATCCGCAAGGGATTATATTTGGTATTGGCACAATAGATTTGGATAAAGACAATCCGATTCGGTCTATTTCCAAAGAAACCAGTTGGCAGGCTTTAAATCAGAGCGATGGTTCGACATGGTTTATGGATCAGAGTAATGGCGCATCTCAAATTGCGTTTTTGACTTATGGTGACATGGTTCAACATGTTCAAAAAAATAGAAAAAAAATTCAAAAGTATTCTTTAGGAAAACGAGGAGGATTTTCGGAAATTAGCATTGTCAATCCAAAATTGTTACGAAAACAGTTTTTAGGCTTTGGTACTGGAAGCAAGTCATTTTTCAATCATAATGCTGGTTATATACCAAATCGAGTTTATGTTGCGCGTATCGTGGATAATCAGAAGGCTTCTAGTCAACATATTCATCCTATAGAAGCATTGGACAATTCAAAAAAGCCTGATCAAAATGTTTCGTATGGATCTATTCAGTTTCTGAAAGATATTGTGCCGTTGGATTTGCCGGATCAAGCATTTGCGGATTTTGGCGTTATTCGATTGGGCGGACGCGGTTGGAGCAGGATAGCCAGAGATTTGCCTATCAGAGATTTGTATCTCAATGGAAAAACAAAAGAAAACCAATTGAAAGGTAATGATTTTTTTTATGACGCAACAAAAAAGGAATTGCGATTTTTTAATGAATACCACAATAGTTATTATAAAATATTAGATGATGCTAAGCCGGATGGAAAAAAACGGGATTTTCCCATGATGAAATATTTTCCTGCTTATGGTTATGTGAATGGAAAAAAGAAAAATATGACAGCCATAAAAGGAAGAATAATTTTTGATGTGGCGCCCCCTGCGGGATCAACTATAGGGATACTCACTCAAAAACCTGATATATATATCCGCAAAGAAATGCCCGAAACTGGTATGGGTGTATTTGTTGATAAACCAATATATGCTTTGCATGTGGATTTGGGACAGCTCGCGGATCCGGATTCAATAATTGTTTATCATTTTTTTTGTCCAATTTATGTAACCGGAAATGCTGCCACAAAAATTGTTATTGTTAGTGAACATGATGTTTATTTGGGAGATATAAATAATTCTAATAATGCATCTGAAAATAAAGCAGTAACAATTGTATCTAAGGGCGTAGTATGGGCGTTGAACAAAAATGGAAAAACTTTGTCGATAAAAAATGTATGGCTGCATTCTGCTGGGGATCAGTTGTTTTCTGTATATGCGCAAAACCCGGAAGCCAAAAAGAAAAATCTATTTTTAGGTTCTGCAACGTTTAGTGGATTGTTGACCAATGCTTTTGTTGAACAATCCCTTGTTTCCAGTTATTTGTATACTATTGAATATTTTGATGGATGGAATTTTGTATACGATTCAAGTTTTATTGAGCCAGATGGCCAGCCTGATGGTGTACCGGTGACATATACTATAGAAGGTGTGAATTGGTAATGAAAGGGTAAATGATGTCTAAAAAAAATTTTTATCATATTGCTGAAAAGAAAAAATTGTTAATTATTGACGCGCATGATACAATTTTCAAACGCGATTTGAGCCGGTCTACCCAAAATATATTTTTAAATCCTGATCAAAAAGACAAAGTAGAATGGCGATTGCGTTCTGGTTTTACAAATTTTTTGGATTTTTTTAAGGGAATACGAAAAGCAAAAATTGTTATTAGTTCTGATGGCGATCAGGATCGATTGCATGATTTATGTACTCGATTTGGCATAATTAAACAGATTGATGCTATTTATGGCTACAATCATATTCATAAAGAAACTTTTTTAAAGCAATTGGATTTAATTTTGAATGATTTGAATGTTTTACCGGAAGAAGCGGTTTTTATTGGAGATGGAAAAATTGATGAGTATTCGGCAAAAAAATATGGTGTTCAATATATAAAAGTTCCCAATACTCTAGAAGATTTAACTTTTTCATTCAACGTTTTTTTTCCCCAGGAAGAATATGGCACAGGGCCAAATTTGGAACTGCAAAATTTAGTGAATTTTAAAAAGGTTTATCACAACTGTACATCTCCTTGTTTGGTAGAATTTTCTATCAAACAAAATGAAGGCAAACTGGCGCATCTTGGAGCTTTAGCTGTAGATAGCGGAAACTTCCATAAGCATTTGGGGCATGGACGATACATTGTGAAAGAGCCGTCTAGTGAGAATCGTATAGATTGGCAAAACCCTGCATTTGAACCATTTGATGCTCAGCATTTTCATTTGCTTCAATTGAGACTTCAGGCCTTTTTACAGGATAGAGAAATTTTTGTGCAGGATTGCTATGTAGGGTCTCAATCTCAACATCAAAAACCTTTGCGCATAATTACCCAAACCGCATGGCATAGTCTTTTCGCTCGAAATATGTTTGTTCAAGGAAGCATAACACAGTTGCAATCGTTTTTTCCCGAATTTACTGTGATTCATGTTCCATTTTTCAAGGCAATACCGGATTTGGATGGTACCAAGACCGAAGAGTTTGTCATTATTAATCTTTTGAAAAAAATTGCGTTGATTGGCGGTACAAGCTATGCAGGAGAGATTCGACGTGCTATTTATATGCTCATGGGATATTTTTATTTGGAAGAAGATGTTTTGCCGGTTAAATGCTCGTCCAATCAAGGAAAGAATAATGGTGATACAGCGTTTTATTATGGTGAAGCAAGTACTACAAAAAGCAGCATAACTTTGAACAAAGATCGGTTTTTTTTGGGAGATGCTTTTCATGGTTGGAGCAATACTGAGGTGTTCAATTTAGAATGGGGAAGCTATTTGCCAGTATCCAATTTATCTATGGAAAAGAGTGAAATAATTTTTGAATCATGTCATAAATTTGCCACAATATTGGAAAATACGCATATTACAGATGAGCGCAGAATAAATTTTAATGAGCCATATAGTGATAGCAATGCCAGAGCTAGTTTTCCAATAACCCATATTGATGACGCTGTACGTTCTGGCATAGGACAAAGGCCTCAAAATGTTTTTATTATAATAAAAGATGGACTGGGAATTTTGCCACCATTGGTTCAATTGAGCCGGGAACAAGCAATCGTTTTTTTGCTTTTAGGGTATAATTCTGAGATGATGCATGATTATTCTGAGTCCATTTTTTCTGAAAATGCTCGTTTTTTTCCATTTTTTAAGGATCATCCCTTTGTGTTGAAGCCTTCTGTTTACGCGCTGTACTTGTGGGAAAAATTGGAATCATCGCAAAGCAAATGTTGGTTGCTAAATAAATCACATTTTGGCAGTCTAAAAGCTGGAACCGGTTGGTTTACAAAGTCTTATAGTTTACGTTTAGTAAACTTTGTTTTTGAAAATAGTCAAATCGATCTGACGGACAATTTAAACTGGGGATTTAGATATTTGAATCATTCTCCTTTTCCAAAAGAATTGGAAGACTATCATTTCAATATTACTAATGTCTGGCCGGACTATGATGAATACTTAGTTCGCGAGAAAGCTTTGATTTTGAAAATAAACGAAATAATGGAGCCATATATAAAGGATTTGGATCCTCCGATTGTAAATTCTATACCAAAACTTATAAAGAAAATGTAGCTTTCATGCAAAGGATATCTTTTGTGCAAAATAAAATCACAGATGATTGGCTAAAAAAAATACAAAGCAAAGAAAAACAAGCACTCAAGCAGGTGAAAAAGGTATTCGATTTAGATCAATCTGATTGGCAGGTTGTTGACTTTTGGCAAAATTGCAAAAACGATAGGCAACAGAGTTGTTTTGTCCATGATATCTGGATTTATCGATTGGGTAATTCTGTGTATGTAGCAAAAAATGAGGAGGTCTTTGAGGAGTTAGATCAATGCGCAAGCCGTGATTATCAGAATTTTGCAAGTTTTGTGCAGTCATTATTTCAATATGAAGAATCCTGCGTGCCGGTGAATACATTTTCATTCTTAGATGAACCAGAACAAAAGCCTGTTACTTTTTATCGCTCCTATTTTTTGGGTAAATGGGACATAGTCATGAGTATTCAAGATTGTACAAAAATTTCGAATGTGACAGATGCAAAGATTCGAGAGCTTTTTGTTTTATACTGCAAAGAAAAAGAAAGTATCATTCAATATCAGAATAAACAATTGGTAAATATTTACAATAGGCATGGTCGTGATGTTATCAATGAAGTGTTGGCTTCTGTATTCGGATTTTTGTTGAATGTTCGTGTCCCTCAGAATTATTTTGGCTACAAAAAATTTCAATATACTCGGGCGTATTCAGAAAAGCCAAGTAATGGTTTGGAACGATTTGTTGTTTCTAAAGCTTTGTGCGAAAGAATGCCCTGTCTTGACTTAAAGCAGGCTATGCAAAATGTTTTGGACCAGCAACATAAAGATAAAATTATCGAAGAAGATAACCAATTTAGTGTTGGTACACAGAAAATGGCAAAAGAAGATTTTGTGGATTTTAAAAATTTGCTGCAATTGAATTGGCATAACGCAAATCCATTTCAAATATGTTTCAAAAAGTCAGGTATGAATTATGCAAATACGACTTTGTTAAGAAATTTTATTGAAAAGAACTTTGTCCATTACAAAGATATGATTCAATCCCATGTTTTGGATCAAATATTTGGTGCTTCTAAGGATAGGAAAATTGAGGAGTTTGTTTTGCCTGAAGGAAATACTGGCCGCATTTTTACAGTGGATTATGGAGAGATTCTTTTTCCAGAATTGAGTATGCCTCAAGATGAACCCCATTATCAATTTAGAAAGAAATCTGAATGGCACAGAATCAAACTTTTTTTGCAAAATGTAACGATGGAAAATAAAATATACAAACAGGCTGTAGCAGAAACAATTCTTAATCTTGCTTTTATTTCAAAAGATTTTGTTTTGCAATTTGTGCATAGTATTCCGGATGTATTTTTTAAGTACTATTGGGATGAGAATCGCTTTTGTTATTTTTCACAAACTTTAGCGGATTATTTATTATCTTTAATTGCGCAGGTTAGGTATTTTTTTATGATTGACAAGGATTGCGATTTTGTTCAAGCAAAAGAATACATTTGGGCTTATTATTGTTTGGATTGATTTTTTATAAGTCTTTGCAATATTTGGATGGCTGATTCTACGATAGGAGTGCCTGGCCCAAAAATAAAATCAACGCCTTTTTCAAATAAATACGGGTAATCCTGGCTGGGAATGACTCCTCCGGCAACGACTATTGCTTCATATAGACCCATTTGGTGCATTTGATCGATTGTCTCAGGAATCAGTGTTTTGTGCCCACCAGCTAAACTGGATATGCCCAGGATATGAACATCGCTTTCAATTGCCTGGCGTGCGACTTCGGTGGGCGTTTGAAAAAGTGGGGCTAAATCCACATCAAAACCCATATCCGCAAAGCTTGAAGCAACAACTTTTGCTCCTCGGTCGTGACCGTCTTGACCTAATTTAGCTATGAGTATGCGAGGCCGTCTTCCTTCTGTTTCTGAAAACTTATTTGCTAAATCCATTGCTTGCGCAAAGCTTTTGTTGTCTGTCATTGCTTTTTTATAAATACCTGTATTTATTTTCGATTGGTTTTCAAAGCGAGTGAAAATAGTTTCACATGCGCTAGAAATTTCCCCTATTGTGGCTCTATGTTGGGCTGCAATTATGGCATATTCGAGTAGGTTGTTTGTTTTGTCTCGGCACGCCTGAGTCAAGTTGTTAAGTGCTTTTGCTACTTCTGGGGCATCACGCTCCTTTTTTATTTCAGTCAATTTTTCTATTTGTTTTTTTCGCACAAGGTAGTTGTCCACTTCCAAAATTTCAATGTCATAATTGGGTTCATTGTGGGACACCATATATTCATTGACTCCGACAATGATATCTTGTTTCGAGTCAATACGCGCCTGCCGCTTGGCTGATGCTTCTTCAATTTTTCCTTGAGGTATTCCCAGTTCAATGGCTTTGGCCATGCCGCCATGCTTTTCGATTTCAGATATATGATGCCAAGCTTTTTCCATCAATTTATTGCTAAGGTTTTCAATATAATAAGAACCTGCTACCGGATCTATACAGTCTAAAAGATCGGTTTCGTTTTGTAAAAACAATTGCGTATTGCGCGCAATTCGCGCAGAAAAGTCAGTTGGTAAGGCAATGGCTTCATCCAGGGCGTTGGTGTGCAAAGATTGAGTGTGTCCCAAGACCGCAGCCAGTGCTTCGAGGTTGGTACGAGTGATATTGTTGAATGGGTCTTGTTCTGTAAGACTATAACCAGATGTCTGACAATGCGTTCTAAGTGCCATGGATTTGTTGTTTTGCGGATTAAATTGTTTAACAATTTTTGCCCACAAAGCTCTCCCTGCACGCAGTTTGGCTATTTCGGTAAATATATTCATGCCAATGCCCCAAAAAAAAGACAGTCTGGGCGCAAATTGATCAATATTTAATCCAACAGAAACACCTTTGCGCAAATATTCCAATCCATCTGCTAATGTATAAGCTAGTTCTAAATCTGCGGTAGCACCAGCTTCTTGAATATGGTATCCGCTAATACTAATAGAATTGAAACGCGGCATTTTTTTCGCTGTAAAGGAAAAAATATCTCCAATAATCCTCATGGATGGCTCCGGTGGATATATATATGTGTTCCGAACCATAAATTCTTTGAGTATATCGTTTTGAATGGTACCTGAGAGTTTGTTGGTATCTACATTTTGTTCCATTGCCGCGACGATATAAAATGCCAGTATAGGCAATACGGCTCCGTTCATAGTCATAGAAACAGATATTTTCTCCAAGGGGATGCCCTGGAACAGGTCCTTCATATCTTCAACTGTGTCGATCGCAACACCTGCTTTGCCCACATCACCCAGAACCCGTTCATGATCTGAGTCATAGCCTCGATGAGTCGCTAAATCAAAAGCAACAGATAATCCTTTTTGTCCGGCCTGTAAATTTTTGTGATAAAAGGCATTGGATTCTTCTGCTGTAGAAAAACCAGCATATTGGCGGATTGTCCAAGGCCGATTGAGGTACATAGAAATATATGGGCCGCGAAAAAATGGAGGATATCCGGACAAACCAGAATGAAGATCAAAATCGTCTTTTTCCGGTGATGAATATGTGTTTTTGATTACAAACTCTTCTGGACTTATCCAGTTGTTTGTTTTTAGATTTGAGATTGTCGCATTGTTTTGCTTGATTTTTTTATAATAATCAAATGGAATTTTATTAAATAGATTTCTCATTATATATATCCTTGAATATTTGCTTATACTATTCCAATTATTTTTTGTATTTTTTTGATGACCTCAACAATGTTTGACTCATTATTTAGATAAATAATGAATTCATTGGGATTTTCTTTATCCGTCAACGCAGCCTGTTTATTGTCATTACTCTCTTGAGCTTCCGGTTTCTTGGATACTATCAACCAATATGTTGTGTTTGATTTTTGCCTTTTAGCGAATTGTAGATATATGTCCTCATTGTTGCCAATTATCGCGATTATCGGGTTATTTGTTGCCTGGATTTTTTTTTCTAAATTTGTATCATCCTCGTTGTGATTTATAATCTCATAAGGAAGCATGGCCATGTTTAGAAAACCAGTCAATAAATTTTTTTGTTGAGTATTTGTGCTGCCCGGATCTAACAAAATAATTGGTATATTACAAGAATTTTGTGATTCCAGAAAGATTTCTGTTTTTAGACGTAAATATTCTAAATATTGGGCCAATCTAAATGGAGTTTGATTGCCCAAAAAACCCTCTAAGGATTCGCTGAAAGATTCTGTTAAGAAATTTTCTTTGACTGCATTTTCTAATGATTTTAATACAAATTCTTTTGAAAAATTGTTTAAATTTTTTTGAATTATTTGTGTTATGGTTTCTTGTTTTTGAGAATAAGCATTGGCTCCGATTAGCAGAAGCTGTGATGTGTGAAAAGAATCTATAAGCTTTTTTCTGGATTCAAATATTTTTTGTGGAATATATAGATTTTGCACAGCTTCAAGGTATCCTCCTTGTTTTTCGATTTCCTGAAACAAGGTCCAGCTTTGTTTGCAATTTTTTTCTGTGAGATCTTCGATAGCGTATGTTCCCCGAAAAGGATCCAAAACCTTTTGTGCAAAGCCTTCATGGCTTAGCAATAAAAATTGATTTAATGCTATTCTATGTCCAAATGGATCCAATGGCGCGTACAATTGATTGTATGGCGCAGTTGAAACAGCGTCTGCAGTGCCCCAAATTGCAATGGCACTTTCTAATGAATTGCGTAAAATATTGACGTAAGGATCAAAAAGTGTTTTGTTCCATGAAGCATTTTTTGTGTAAACAATTGCTTTATCCAAATCACTGGTTACGAGATTTGGGTATTGTGAAATAATATTTATCCATAGAAGGCGTAACGCGCGAATTTTGGCAATTTCATGCAACATGAAACTGCTGACTGATATGGAAAAATGCCATTCATTAAAATAGTGATTTATAGAATTTTTGCTGTCTGATATCGCTTGCAAATAATCATTGGCTTTGTTGAGTAAAAAGGCCAATTCCTGAATAGAATTTCCTCCATTGTTGTGGAATTCATGTCCATTGATTTGTAAGCCATTTTGAATTTGATCGTCTGTGTTGTTTGTTAATTGCCTGAGCCATTTATTCATTTCTGTGTTTTTTTTGTTATTTAGAATAAAGTCTTGCTGTGCCAGGGGATCAAAAAAAAGTACAATTTTTATTTGTTTGTTGGGTAAATTGACAAAGCTTGGATCAAGTTGCAACCATTGATTTTTGTCTACTAATTTGTAATGCACATTTTCGATTTGTATTTTTTTAATGCTGTTATTTTTTAAAGATAGTATGTGTTGGATGATTTCTTTGGTTCGTTTTTTTATGCTGCTGTCCATATTAAAGTTCATGTCCAAAGAAATGTGCGAAATATTGCGCTGTTCTAATAATCTTATTAACGGAAAATACTCTTGAATTGGTCGGTCCAATATTGGCAAACAATGACATTGATAAATATCTCTAGTTTTTTTTTGCCAACCTGTGTTTATTGTGTCCCGTTGTTCCTTTATTCTGCTTTGTGGTTTTGTCGTATACAAAGGAGAATAAATTGGATTTATGGGAATGGGATTGAGGTAGTCTTTTGGATGGATCAGGCTAAACTCAGCCAATATGGAAGAAATATCTATTGAAGTGTCTGTTTGTGTCTTTTCTAATAAATATTCTTTTGCGCATTCTATGCAAAAATTTGTGATCCAATCTTGCGGATTGACAGTATTAAATTCTTCAAAGCTTAGTTTTTGTTTGATGTTGTCGTCTGACACAGTATTTAGATGATTCATTGAAAAACCCCGAATTTTATTACATTTCTATAGAACGTATCATGTCTACCAAGATTGCCACATTTTTTTCAGGCGTCTGGGGCAGAACCCCATGTCCCAAATTGAATATATGTCCAGTCTGATCTAGCGATTTAGCTAATTGGGCAATTGTTTTTTTTAACTGGTCAGGCGATTTGAACAATTCATACGGAGAAAGATTTCCTTGCAATGGGTAGTTGAGTTTTTTTCTAACATCCATCAATGGAGTATTTTCATCTACACTGATAATATCCGCATTGGAATTTCGCAGTTTATCCCATGGATGCTGAAAATTTTTTATAAACAATATCGTAAAATAGTCTTTTCCTTTGATAATACTAGGCTTTTGTTTTTGTACGATTTCTTCCATTGTATTCATTGTTATTTTTTGGTATGGAAGTACAAATTGATCAAAAATTTCGGCTGGGAGGTTGCCAGCCCATGAATCAAACATTTGCACTGCGTCTGCGCCGGCCAGGATTTGAGTTGCTAGGTATTGCCCCATCTGGTTTGCCAGTGTTGTCAGCATTGTTTTCAATTTATCTGGTTCTTGCGCAATGGCGATACGAATAGCGTGAAATGATTTTTTGTGGCTTTGATCCAAAATATATGTGGCCAAAGTGAAAGGTGCTCCACAAAATCCCAATACTGCTTTTTGGGGCAATTGTTGCCTGATCAGGCGTATTGTTTGGGGTACATAAGATAGCTTTTCCATTGTCTCATACGTCTTTAAATTAAAAACAGAATCAGGAACACTAAGTGCTGGCCCTTTATCATCAGAAAATTTCAAATTTATGCCCATGGGTTCTAATGGGGTAAGGATATCTGAAAATAATATCGCAGCGTCCATATCAAATTTATGAATAGGTTGCAATGTTACTTGTAGAGCTAACTCAGGGGTCTTGCATAGTGTCAAAAAATCATATTTTTCTTTCAATTGCCGATAATCCTTCATATAACGACCTGCTTGGCGCATCAGCCATATAGGCAACCGATATGTTTTTTGATTTTTACATGCAGCCAAAAACAATTCTCTGGAGGAAATATTGGATATTATCATAGTATTTGTTGCCAGTTATCTATTCATTTTCATTTTTTTTGACGTTATTATTAATTTTTTGATTTTTTTTTGTCAATATATATTTATGCTTACATTTATAAATGAAATCTACAAATAAAATTGCATAATTGAAAGAGTTTATTATGAAAAAAGGTATTTTGTTGTATCACCCAAAAAGCAGCAAAGGAAAAGCTGGGAGCAAAGCAAATTTTTTTCAAAAAGAATGGCAAAAACGCCTAGATATTCCACTGGTTCTCCAACCTTTTCTAAGTCTGTCTGATTTGCGTCAAAAAATTCGATCCTTTCATTTGCAAAAATCCATTCTAGTTTTAATGGGCGGAGATGGTACTATTTCTGAGGGATTGGATGAAATTTTTCATATTTACAATTTTGATAATATTGATTTTCCTATTGGACTTTTACCAGCCGGTTCTGGCAATAGTTTTTTAGAAGAGTTTGGTTTAGCCAAATTTAAAGATGCTGTTCAAGATTTACTGATAGCTATCCAGCAAAATGATTATTTATCTGTGGATGCTGGTTTTCTCAAATTTGAGTCTCCAATATCGACGAAAGCTGGCAGTGGTATATATTCTGGTCAAGTACACCAAAAGGTCGTGATAAATATCTGGGGCATTGGATTTGTTTCCTATGTTGCCCGTATGGCTATGAAAATGCGCTTTGTCGGAAAATGGAATTATACTTTGGCTACGATTTTGCATGTATTCTTTTTTCATAAGCCTAAGTATTGTACGATGATACTTGATGATGGTAGGGAGTTTACTGAAAAATTGGATTTTTTAACTGTTTCCAATTCAAAATTTACAGGAGGCAAAATGAAAATGGCACCATATATAAATGTAAATGACGGCAAGATGTTTTTGGTGCGAGTAAGATTGTTTCGTAAACTCAAAATTCTATCATTTTTTCCAAAAATTTTTTTTGGATCGCATTTAAAATTGACCGGAGTAGACGGAATGTTTTTGCATAAAAAAATTAGATTCACTGATGCTAAAGAGTATTTAATGCTAGTAGATGGCGAGGTTGTTTTGGGAAAAAATCCGCAAATCAACATTAAAAGCCAATGCTGGAAAATGTTTTTGTCCAAAGAAAAACATCCTTGATTTTCTTTAGCACAAGGAACGCATTTAGCCTATGGAACATATTGAAAAAAACTTTGCTTTTCAATATGTTTTATTTTATTGGGGGAGCATTTCCCAGGCTGTGACCCAAATAGTATTTGTTTTTTTGAAGCCATAAACTTGAATGAGTCTTTTTTCAAAATCTGGCATGTGTATCGCGCCATAAAATATCGCGATTTTCTTTTTGTTTTTTTTTAGTTCTTGCGCGAGTATGTTCATGGCTTTGTCATTGCGGCGAGTGATAATCACTGTGGGCTTATTGGTCAAAAAAGATGCGTTGAAGTTGTGGGCAAAATGATAAGCCAATTTGGTTTTTAACCTATCTGCGTATTTTTTGTAAAATAGGTATCCAAATATATCAGACCATCCTAGCGCGTACTTAGAATCTATTTTCTTTTGTGATGCCATGCTCTGATCCCAGGATTCCTGCCAGATCATCTCCCAAATATTTTCTTTGTGTTTTTTTGTATAATATTGATAGGTGTGCCAATCCATGTCTGCATGCACAAAATTTGATGCATGATAATTGATCCATTGCAATTGCATTTGTAAATCCAGCATAGAAGCCAATTTGTTTTGCAATTGGCCGATACGGCTACGATTTGTGAGTTGCTTAAACTTGTTTTGTGGCAACGAGTCTTTGGTGCCCACAAGCTCAAAAAGCACTGCATCGTATTGCTTAAAAATTTGATTCAGGTTTTGATAGTATTTTTTATCAGCTATATGGACCGCAGCCACTAAATCAATTTGGATATTGTTTTTTTGATATTGAATGATCGCTGTTTGCATTTTGTTGAAAGAAGTGACGCCAATATTCTTCGCAGGTACAAAACGGATAAATTGACTGGCATTTGATGTTTGTAATATATCCCAGGCACTTAAAGAAAACGGCAATACAAGCCAAATTGCTATCAGATAGATTATGTACTGAAA
Source organism: uncultured Leptospiraceae bacterium (assembly GCA_964501965.1). Taxonomy (GTDB): domain Bacteria; phylum Spirochaetota; class DYNZ01; order DYNZ01; family DYNZ01; genus CAZCVM01. Next base: position 49,380 of record CAZCVM010000002.1, read on the forward strand.
ATACTTCATTATTTTTTTGCTTTGTTATGATTCATATTATTTGGCACAGATCTAATCGTTATTTTCTGGAGACATTTTTGCTATTACATCATCATAGAAAACTTTTTCATTGATTTTTATTTCTAAAAGATTTTTAGTTTTTAGAATATTTATCCATTGATCCAAAACTTGCTTTTTATTGCTATTTTTTTTTATTTGTAAAGCAAAGGTTTTGTCATGTATGGCAATGTGACTAAGGAACCATTCATTGGTTTGTTCATACATTTTATTTAGCATATATTTGTACTTTACTGGATCTGAAAAGCTGGAATCACTGATGCGTGCCAGTATGGCTCTTTGTTGTGTAATAAATTTTTGATGCATGATTTGGTGAATTTCAAAGTCTTTTTTTATTAATTGTATTAGACTTTCTTCCACCTCAAAATGTCTTTGACCATAATCTATCAATTCACGACAAACCATTAGCATATCTTCTTTTTGGATCTTTCTATTTTTGTCGGAAACAATAAGCAAAATATATTCTAAAACAGTAATGAACCAGCAGTGTTGAATATCCAGTACAATGATGCCGGTCGATAGATTGTAATGAGAAAATTTATCTTTGACCTTTGCTATCAATTGATCACGCCAATTATCAAAAGACAATGTTTCTGTAATTTGTTGAATCTGTTTTTGATTTTTTGGTACAGAATCCTGTTCATTGGTCAAACCGGCTATTTTTTTTTGATAGCTTATAAAATTTGCATTGTGTTCTTTTAAGTATTGATTCAATTCTGAAATTTTTAGGTAATTCAGGTGTACCAATATTTCTCCAATTTGATTTTTATTTTTTTCTTGGATTTTTAATGCTTCATTGAGTTGTTCTTGAGATATCACATCTTTAGATACTAGATAATCTCCAAACAATATTGATACTTCACTCATAGTTTTTCTCCCCTACTTTTTTTATTGGCCATATTGGTTGCAACATGTAATGTGGTTCAATCGAGCTTAAAGTAATAGTACCAAAATTGTAAAAAAATGGAAGTTGATCCAATTTTTGTCGACAACATAGATACCTCGGATAGAAATTTAAAAATTTAATATGCAATATAACTTCAATCACAAAAAAATAACAATAAATGGTAGTCGTTATCTCACGGCAAATGATTTTTTTTTCTGTCAATGGGGTCATAAAATTCGAAAAATATCTGTTGATATCGGCAGAACTTGCCCCAATCGGGACGGTCGAAAAAGCAACGGAGGCTGTGTTTTTTGTTCAGAAACAGGGTCTGGTTCACGAAATAGTGATATTGCCGGTTGCTTTGATTTGCGGTCGGCCACAATGCAAACTAAATTGGTTGCTCAAATCGAACAAGGCGTATCTTTTTATAAAAAAAGATACGCGCAAGAAAAGTTTTTGGTCTATTTCCAGGCTTTTACCCCTACTTATGGTCCGATACACGAACTTGTGAATGCACTGGAAATATGTCTTGCGCATCCCCAAATTCATGGCTTTGTTGTTGCAAGCCGAGCGGACTGTTTTACCCTGGAAATAGCTAAAGCTCTTCGGGACATGGGGCGGCATTGTCTTTATTGGGTGGAATTGGGGTTGCAGTCTATCCATGATAAGTCTCTTTCTTGGATGAATCGGCAAGAAACACATTCGGATTATTTGCTTGCCCAAAGTATAGCAGATCAATTCCAAATACCTACGATTGCTCATTTAATATTAGGATTGCCAACGGAAACCAAACAGGATTTGATTCAAACAGCGCGTTTTGTGAACCAATCCTCTAGCTGGGGAGTCAAAATACATCAATTGCATCCCATTCCGGGAACACCTCTCTGGCCGGACAAAAATAAGCAACCAATATTGCCATTGTGGTCATTGGAAGACTATTTAGAGTGGACCATAGGCTTTTTGGAATACTTGCGTTCTGATATTGTTGTTCATAGAGTTGTGGGTGACTACAAGCGCCATACCGGAGTTTACTGTGAAAAATCAAATACACAAAAAAAAAGCCAGCATCTTTCAGAAAAGGAACTAACCAAAGACCAAATAATTTCTGCTTTGAGTAAAAGGATGCAAGAAGCAGATTCTTTCCAGGGAAAACAAATTGATAATGAGTGCCAAGCGCAAAAGAATCGTTGTAATCAGGTCAATCCAAAATATTTTCCAAAATATTTTTGATTTCTTGTACTTCAAAGGGTTTTGCTAGATAAGCATTCATGCCATGATCTAAAAATTTTCCTTTGTCCCCTATCATAGCGTGGGCAGTTACCGCAACAATGGGAACATTGTGATTCAGTACTTGGGATTTTGAATCACGGATAATTTTTGTTGTTTCCATGCCATCCATTTCAGGCATTTGGATATCCATTAACACGAGTGCCGGATTGTTTTTTGCCAGATATTCTATCGCAAAGATTCCGTTTGTCACTATGTCGCAATTGTAACCCAATTTGCGCAACATTTTTTGCAATACCATTTGATTGACTGGATTGTCTTCTACTATTAGAATAGTACGTTTATCCTTATTTTTGATTGTGTTCAAGGTGGCAGGATCAATGCTGCCATAGTGTTGTTCTTGACCACATTGTTTGGTTGTGCTATTGTTTTCATTCATTCGATTGACGCATTTTTTTATAAATTGATAATGTATGGGGCGTTCTAAATAGGAGATCGTTGATTGAGAGAAAATTTGATCTACATTTTTTTGATTTTCTGTATCAAATATAAGCATTTTTTTGGCAATATTTTTTTGTTCTAACCATTGAACCAGTTTAGATATGTTTTGCTGTGTATTATCAATATTTGATTTTTTTTTATTGGTCAATTCAAAAGGCAATGGCATTTTGAGAGCAGTCAAATCAAAAACTAGAGACAATTCATTGTTTTCATGAAGCATATCGTGAAATTTTTGCCAGGATTGAATTTGCTCTGGATAAAGACCTTCAAAGAGTAGGTATTCTTTCATTGTTTTCGATTCGAGTTCGTTGGTCACAAACAAGGCAACATTTTTAGGATTTGAGTTTAGGTCAATTCTTGATTTTTGCTCAATTTTATTTTTCAAGGGTAGGCTAAAGACAAAAATACTGCCTTTGTTTTCTTTACTTGTTAACTCAATCTGGCCTTGCATGAGATCAGCTAATTTTTTTGATAATGTCAAACCCAATCCAACGCCAGGTTGTTCTCGTGATATTGAATCATCTAGTTGAGTAAAGTTGTGGAAAATATAATCCCTATCTTTGTCTGCAATACCAGTCCCGGTATCATGTATCCGAAAAAAAATATGATTTTTTCCCAAAAAAGAAGAATCAAATGAATCCGCATTGTTCATTGTGTTTACAGTGATCCAAACGCTGCCGGTCCGGGTAAATTTAATGGCATTGCTCAATAAATTCATTAGTATTTGGCGTATTTTACCTGGATCACCGGTGATAAATTCTGGGACTCGATGATCCACAATAGTAAAAAAAGCTAGGCCTTTTTCCTTTGCCTGTGGGGCATATAGATCAACCATATCGTCTATCATTAAGCGGATATTTATTTTGACAATATCGAGATGTACTAGACCGGATTCCAATTTGGATAGATCTAATAATTCATTGAGTAATGTTAACAATTGATGACCGGATTTTTTTATGGTAGCAACGAATCTTTCACGTTCAGCACGGTCGTCCGTTAAAAAATATAGATCCGACAACCCTATGACAGCGTTCAATGGTGTACGCATTTCGTGACTGATATTGGTAAGAAAGATGTCTTTGGCACGATTGGCAATTTCCGCCTTTTGATTGGCTTTGGAAATATTCTTTTCTTGTTCGATACGTTCAGAAATGTCTGTTATTGTGCTCCAACAATACGGAAGGTGATTTATTTTGTTGTATTTATATGTGCTAGCAAGTAAACCATGAAAACTTGTTCCGTTTTTGTTAATAAATTTTAATATAGATTTTTGTGTTTTTTTTTCTTTGAAAACAAATTCTATGTGGGAGAAAAGTATGTTGTGGTCCTGGTGGTCCACATGAAGTATCAAAGGTTTGTTGACCAAATATATGCGGTCTATTTGCAGCATTTGACTACCGGTGAGATTGATTTGTTTGATGATACCTTTTTCATCCAAGGTAAGATATGCCATAGGGGCAAAATCATACAATTCCATGTACCGATTGCGGGATTGAATGAGATCATCCTGCAATTTAATCATTTCTTCATTTTGTAAATCCAATTCGATTTGATGTACTTGCAATTCATGGAATATTTTGTCCAGTACATCTGTATCCAAAGTTCGTTCTGGAACTCCGTTATTTTTTTCTTGTTGTATGATATCTTCCGCTTTTTGCCGTATTTTGTGCCAATCCATCATTACCCATCCTTGCGGCTATTTGCATTTTCTATTTTTGATTGAAGTAACAACAGACAGGATCGAATAATTTGGCAATCAAGAAAACCTGGTTTATGAAAAAAAGATTTGATATGGGCAGGAAAATCGGCCAGGACGAGCATTAAGGCTTCATCCATAATTGTTTAGGATTCCCTTTATTTCTAAAATATCCTGGGATAAATAATTTATCAATTTTATTCCCCAATTTACTGTTAAATTTTTTTTTGTTGCACATTTTTTGCTTTTATATAAATTATTATCAATTAGATCACTATTAACATAAAGGAAAGCATATCATGGGATTGGCACTGAAGGTTTATGAAGCATTTCAGGATGATAAGGCCAAAGCAACAGCTTTGGCGGACGTGATAGATACTTTGGAGCAACAGAAAGCTCGGCGAGAAGACGTTACCACAAAACGCGATCTGTCCGAAACCGAGCTTCGCCTACAAAAAGAGATCGAAATAGTGCGCTCTGATTTGTCCGAAACCGAGCTTCGCTTGCAAAAAGAGATCGAACAAGTGCGCGGTGATTTGAAAATTGAGATCGAACAAGTTCGCGGTGATTTAAAAATCGAGCTTGAGCAAATGCGCGGTGAATTTCAAATTGAGCTTGAGCAAGTCCGCTCTGATCTGAAACAAACAGAAAGCCGGCTTCAGTTAGAAATTGAAAAGACCCGCAATGAATTGCAAAAAGAGCTAGAGCAAGTCCGCTCTGACTTGAGACAAACAGAAAGTCGTTTGCAAAAGGAAATTGAGCAAGTCCGCTCTGATCTGAGGCAAACGGAAAGTCGTCTTCAAATAGATATTGAAAAAAGCAAAGTGGAGCT
>CAZCVM010000002.1:54678-55145 GCA_964501965.1 uncultured Leptospiraceae bacterium
AAACGGAAAGTCGTCTTCAAATAGATATTGAAAAAAGCAAAGTGGAGCTTATGAAACACATGAACCGGACGATTTTGTGGACAATTGGCTCTATTTCATTGATCATGGGCGGTCTCAAGGCGTTGGATTATTTGCTCAAATGACGGAGATGATGGGCGTTGCCAGATATTTGAGTAAGAATTTCGCGTCTATTTACCAAATTTGGGTGTAAATATCGAAAAATGGAAAAAAATGTTAAAAAAAAACTATTAAATAGAAATTTTTTCTTGCATAAATTTTGGTCATAATATTGATTATCCAAACTGTAGGTAGTTAATCGTATCAATTCAACTCGTGGAGAAAGACAAATATGCTGCAAAAGCGGTTTTCGACAGTCACATTCTCTCAAATCGGATTCATTATTAATAAAAATATTAATAAAAAGTATTATCAAAATAATAATATTGTAACAATTAATACAAAAAATA
>CAZCVM010000002.1:55245-59981 GCA_964501965.1 uncultured Leptospiraceae bacterium
ATACAAAGATTAATACAAAGATTAATACAAAGATTAATACAAAGATTAATACAAAGATTAATACAAAAATTTTCACAAACCAAAATCCTTGCTGTGCGAGAGGGCACAAACAAGAGATTCATTAAAATAAAATAAAATAAAATAAAATAATAAAAAAGTAACGGTTGCAAGCGCCATTTTGTCCAGCTAATAAGCATTGTTTAGCAAATTTACCCCTGCGCAAACGCGAAAAAGGTCTATTTTATTTATTATCTTCTATATTTGTAGAGAATAATGCATAAACTAGACAAAATGTCATTACAACCAACGAACTTAGAAAAAAGTTTAAAAAATTATTTGGAGGTTTTTAGTAATGAAAAAAATATTTTTGCTCACAGCTTTGCTTGTGGCTGGATTCGTGGCTTCTGCCACAGCCCAAAGCAAATCATTTTCTGTTGGCCTATCTCTTGGTCTAAAAGGCGACCAAGCAGGTCTTGGCAGTGTTATTATGAATGACGGTGGTCTTCCCATTAAACAAAATACACTTGCAGGCGCATTGTACAATTCTGCGGATTTGATTATGCCCGGCAATGAAAATATGTTCATGGAGTATAGCTCCAACAACACAAATACAGCTTTCGATGTCACTAATGGCCAGGAAAATGGCGGCGCATTGACTGGTCTGGAAATTGGCCTGTTGGGAACTTATGAATTTAACAATATGGGCCTTCCCCTTTTCGCGCGTGTTGGTTTTAACTATATGTTTCGTCTTATGGGCGGACAAATGAGCCGCACATTCGGGGACGTAACCAATAAATATCCAGGCTTAGCTGCTTTGCTTGCTTCAGAAGGTATTACAAATCCTGCTGGCGGAACTATTAAAAGTGACATCACAGCTAGTCATTTGGAAATTCCTTTGACTTTTGGTATCAACATCAATCTTGACAGCGAAGGTAAATACAAACTTTATGCTGGTATCGGCGTAAGTTATTTTTCCGGCGGCTGGGGCGTGAAGTTTGATATCGATTCCAAAGCAGTTTCTGCTTTGACCAACTATATCGATATGGATGCGATGACTGCCACAAATAATGGAATCACTGGTGCCGTGACTCAAGAAGTTTGGTTCAAGTATTCTGGTTTTGGCGTCAATTATATGGTGGGTACGTCTGCGCAAATAGCTACTGATGTCCATTTGTTTTTGGAATTGGCTGCTTCAGGAACAGCAGGCATTTCCTATAGTGATGAATTGGATGACTCTACATCCCGCGTGGCTACTGCTGCTATGGGTGGATCGACATTGTACAACGCTGATCCTCACTGGTTCAAAAGAATCGCTTATCCAGTACAGCTAGCCGGTGCTACAGTGAAGTTCGGCGCTAAATATTTTGTATTCTAAATAAATAAGGAGGAATAAATATAATGAAAAAAGTAAAAATTTTACTATCTATAATGCTCGTGGCTGGTCTACTGTCCGCTTGCCAAAGCGACTACATGGAACCAGATGCAGCCACAAACACAGGAAACAACCCAGCCAGCGTTGGTTTTGATGCGAGTACATCATTATTGACAGTATTAAAAAAACCAACCTCAGGTGCTGCCGCATGTACAACCGCTGACGAAGCAGTTGACGCAAAATTATCGAGTGGTACAATATCTGTAAAAATACCATCGACTGCTAAAAATGGTGGGTCTGGCACATATTGCTCAGAAGTACAACAGCTTGCTATGTTGCCAAATGCTGGTGATAACGTTTGGAAATCTGTCATTTCTGGCAGCGTAACTATTAGTAAAGCTGATATTGGAAGCCAAGCTGTTTCATTCACCAGAGCTTTTAGTGCGGATATGGATCAAGACGGAACAAAGGATGTTATGTCCTACACTGTAGCATTTTCTGGTGCAGGCGTAGTTCAAATTAAAAGAACTGCTTATTTTTCTTCGAATGTGTCAGCTCCAACCGCAGGTCCTCCTTATACTACGCATACTCAACAAGTAGCCGCTGCCAAATTGACTACTGCTGGAACGTACAGTTTTTCAATTACTATTCAGACACAGGCAGATACAAATAATGCAGCTGGTGCTGTGACAGTTGTTCTTGATGGAGATACATTGACAGATGGTACAGCAAGTGGATTGGAAGATCCTACTACAGATATAGCTACTGCTACAGTAGCTCATACAACGCCTGCTCCTGCAAAAGTTACTGTAGGCGGTACAGCTGCTGCTTTGTGGGCAATGTTGAATCATTCTAATGTGCCGGCTAATGCTTATAATATACATTTGGAAGGTACTGATTCTAGTATAGCCGCAGGCGTTTCTAGTGATTCTTTTCCAACAATTTCAAATCTGAAGATTTCTGCTAACTAAGTCTTTTTATCTTTGATTTGAGCTGAATTATTTTTAGCCAGGGGATTAATCCCCTGGCTAAAAAAAATGAATATTCCATTAATTACCAAAGATGATCCCATTAAAAATTATAGAAATATATCTGTAATTTGGTAATAATCTTCTCACAAATCCATTTATTGCAATAAACCCATTTTTTATAATCAAATTTGACTTTTTTGTTTCAGTAAGGTATCTTGGATAGAGGATACTGCCATTTTATGAGGGGATTATGAAACGAATCGTATTTGCATCAATAATCTTATTTTGGTGCGTTAGCGGGCTTTGGGCGCAGCCAATTTCTAATGAACAGATTTATCGAGAACTGAAAGTTTTTCAGACAAAAACGAAAGAACAATTGAAGTCTATGCAAAAGCAAATAGACGGACTGGATAAACGTATCGATGATTTAATTCATTCTATAGATAAACGTTTTGATATGATGCAAACGCAGATCAACAATATGATGATTCTGATTGCTGCTTTGATCACGGGAATGGTCGGTTTTGCCGGATATTTGGCGCATGATCGGCGCAAATTTCAGCGGGATATTTTAGAGATTCAAAGTGAAACACAAATTCAGAAACTAATCGTGAACCACTTGCAAAAAACTGTGGATGAGACCAAGGCGCATGGAGAAAAAATTACGCAAGCAATTACGGAACAGTCGAAAAAAGATAAAGATATGCTGGGCAGCTTGAAAAAAGCGGGGATATTGTGAAAAATATAAAAGAAAAAGTGAGGACACTTATTGACCAGATGCCGGATGATTCTTCCATCGAAGATATAATGGAACAATTGTATATAAAACAAAAAATAATTAAAGCTCAAGAGCAAATGCAATCCGGCCATTTCTATACCCATACGGAAGCCAAGGAACTTGCAGCAAAATGGATCAAATAAAATGGTCGAAGGATTCTTTGGATTCGCTAAAAGAAATTTGCGATTATATCGCAAAAGATTCTAAATTTTAATGCTAAAATATGATTAAGTTCTATTTTTAATAATTCTAAATGGTTATATTCCATTTGCTCTGTTATTAAACTCTGAATATTCTTTTTAAGAATAAGTTTCCCTAACTGTTCTTTAATTTGCATTTCCCAAGGAGAAACTAAACTTAAATAAAGACGGTTTTCTATATTTTGGCAAGCTTTTAGGATAGAGGGGGATAATCGTTCTGGTTCTGAGCTTAGCCATAAAAAAACATGTGTATCCAATAAAAGTTTCATATATTTGTTCCTAACCAATAGCTTTCAGGCAGTTCAGCGTCAAAATCATCGGAAATAAAAATTTGGTTTTTGAATTGGCCAAATACACGGTTTTTTATTTCATTAGAAGAAATCTTTTCTTCATACATTATAATAACTTTTACTATATCCGTATCAATTTTTTTAGGCAAAGTTAAATGAATTTCATTGTTTTCTGAAATCAATGCCGTCATCTCTAATGCTTGCATTACGAACCTCCAATTTGATATAAATGAAGCACTATCCGATAAATATGTAAAGCAATTTTTATAATCAAATTTGACTTTTTTTTCACGAAGCGATATATTGAATAGGGGGGGATTGTTATGCCAGCAATAAGCATGTTTTACGGAATAATAATTTATTTATACTTTATGGATAATCGGCAGCATTCCAAACCACATATTCACGCAAAATATCAAGATGATGAAGCTATTTTTTCTATTCCTGAAGGAGAACTTTTAGAAGGGAATTTTCCTCCGGCAAAAACTAAGTTGACTCAAGCTTGGATAGAAATTCATAAAGAAGAACTAATGGCTAACTGGAATTTATCGGTTTCTGGCCAGCAACCATTTAAAATTGATCCATTAAAATAAAGTACCATATCATGAATCCAAGAGTAAAAAAAATAAAAACATTGCCTGATTATAAATTGTTGTTAGAATTTTCAAATAATGAATCTGGTGTTTTTGATTGCTCATATTTATTAAATTTGGGAGTATTTCAAGAATTAAAAGATGTGGATTATTTTAATAGAGCATATTTATTGGATGGCACTGTCGCATGGCCACACGAGCAGGATATTTGCCCAGATACTCTTTATGAAAATTCAAAAAATGAATAATAATTTGATTTCGTCTTGATTTTAATCAATGAAAACGAATTTGACTTTTTTTCACGAAGCGATATATTGGCTAGGGGGGATTGTTATTAAATGAGGGTATTTATGAAACATATATTATTAGCAACAATAATTGTATTTTGGTGCGTCAGCGGGCTTTGGGCGCAGACGGTGCCATACACGCAGCAGGATAGAGACCGCTTGTTAAGGGTCGAAACCAAATTAGAAAGTTTGGATAAACGTATCGATGATTTAATTCATTCTATAGATAAACGTTTTGATATGAT
>CAZCVM010000003.1:0-42806 GCA_964501965.1 uncultured Leptospiraceae bacterium
GTGCGTTTTTTAGCAAATCCGGATATTGAATATTGTGTATTTCATGATTTCCTGAAAAATCAAATTGCTTTTTCAGCTTGGCCAACAAGTGGATGGAATATCTCAATGATTTACTGGGTATGGTTCCCCTATGCGTACTACTGCCGCCTAAGCGAGGCATTTGTTCAATTAAGGCGACTTTTTTCTGAGCCTTTGCCGCTTGCAGGGCAGCACCTTCTCCGCCCGGGCCGCTCCCAATTACAATAATGTCATACATTTCAGGTTTCATATTATTCTCAAATAGTTGGTGTCACATCATTGGATACAAACAATCCATGCAAAATTTGTAAACCCAATATATGGTTCAACAAGGCGTCTTTGCGTATCAAAGAAATCGAATCCGTATCTTTTTTGTAGTCTGCCATAAATTGAGCAACTTTCTGTTGATCATATATTCCGGTTTGTTTCAAAGCTTGAGTACTTAAAAAACGATCGGTCAATGAGGCCAAAGCCTGTACTTTTTTTTCATCCGTATGTCCAGGAGGAGCCATAAAAGCAAATTTTTCTCGTTTGTACAATACTTCGGGCAATACTCCTTTGACTGCTTCGCGCAAAATATACTTTTCTGTATTGCCCTTAATACGCAAAGTATGGGGCACAGTAAAGGCTAGCTGAGCCAGATGATGATCCAAGAAGGGCGGCCTAGATTCCATAGAATTTGCCATATCAACTCTATCCCCGCCCCAATTCAATATCTGTCCTTCGAGCATTGTTTTGATCCAGGTATACTGAACCTGATCCAATGGATGCCTGCCCAGCAATTTATCTGGCTCAAATTGACCGGCTATGGCTGCAATGGGATCATAATCTGCCAATTCTTGCCGTATATCCGGATGCAATAACTGCCTAGCTTGTTCCAAAGTCAGCATCCAGGTTTGTATCCAAGATGGTGTAAAACCCATTAAGTCATTGAAGGCTGGATGCGATACTTGTTTTTCAGATAAAATAGATCCGGTAAAAACTTTGTTTCCTTTGTTCCATAAATCCCGATACTGTTTTCCTTCCGGCGCGTGCAAAAACCAATCTCTTTTAAAAAATGGATACCCGGCAAACAATTCATCCGAACCCTCTCCAGTAACAACTACCTTAAAGCCAGATTCTTTGACTCGCCTGCTCATGTGCCATTTTGCAACACCTAGAGTATTATAAAAAGTTCTTTCTGAATGCCATAAAGAACGAATATAATAATCACCGTACAGTTCATTGGCAGACAATTTCAATATTTCTTGGTCCGCGTTCATGGATTGGGCCATTTCTATGGCTATCTGCGATTCGTCATAATCGCCATGATCAAAACTTATCGTATATGCTTTGACCGGCGACTGCTGTGCTCCGGTCGCTAAACCCAAAATACAACAGCTATCAATACCGCCGGAAAGGTAACAACCAACAGGTACATCCGCTTCCAAGCGCAATGTTACAGCTTCAATCAATTCAGCACGAACTTTTTCAATCCATTCTTGTTCATCAAATGTTTCCGGAAATTGGTCCACAGTTGGGAAAACAGCATCCCAATACTGTCTGTCTTCTATATGCAAATTGTTTCCACGCCTTTCCACAATAAGCATGTGTCCCGGACGCAGTGCATGAATATCCTGGAATAATGATGTGCCCGGCACCATAGTCTGCATCAGTTGGTGTATTATTGCCTGATGATTCATTTTTTGCGGTACTTGTGGATGCGCCAACAAGGATTTTACTTCAGAGCCATAAAAGAAATCTTTACCATTGTGATAATAGAACAATGGCCGAACCCCAAAACGGTCGCGAACTAGTATGAGACGCTGTTTTTTCTTATCAAATAACGAAAACGCAAATTCTCCGCGCAAATGTTTTGTAAATTCTTCCAGTCCCAGCATTTCATATAAATTGATAATGAGTTCACTATCGGTTTTTGTGGTAAAGTGCTCACCACGACTCATAAGGTCTGCACGTATTCTTTTATAATCATAGATTTCTCCATTAGCTGTTAATACAATGGATTTGCTTTTATTGTATAAAGGCTGATCCCCTGTATACAGGTCTATGATTGACAATCGATCATGCCCCATTATTAAACCGTCATCAATGTCTTCATGGTATCCACGGCTATCAGGACCACGATGATGAATAGCTTCCAACATAGGGTGAATATTTTGTTGGTCGCTATCTTGCAGGGCATGATGCAGCCAAAATCCAGTTATGCCACACATAAAATACTCCTTTAATTATTAACTTTGCTAAATAAAATATTATTTGATTAGCATTCGGGCAGGTAAAAAATCAAACCTATTGAGCATGGAAATCAATAATGCTTGTCGAACATACACAGCCCCATGCGCTTGTGTAAAATACAAATTGTGATCTGTGTTGTCCAATGAAGTACTCAATTCATCCAATCGGGCAAGCGGATGCATTACTACTGTATTGGGTTTGAGCTGACTATTTTTACTTAATTTAAATCTTTGATCCAAAGACTTGTAGCTGTCACCTAAATAAGTAATGGAATTCATATAAATAACATCCATATCTTCCAATACTTCCTGAATATCAGATGTGGCATAAAACGGAATACCAGAATCTTTCACCTTTGCCATTTCTTCATCTCCTAGAGGTTCCGCCATTTCTGAAATAATCGTTATTTTTTTTATTGCTGTTTTAAAGAATAAACTCATAAGTAAAAAACTTTTCACCGCCCGCATACTTCCCGGCGTGCCAATGATGCCAAGATGAATTTTTCTGTCTTCCGCAATATAGTCATTTTCTAGGTCTGGTCTCCATTTTAGCAAAGCATACCAATCAGCTAAAGCCTGAGTCGGATGCTCTCCGGTTCCATTGCCGGCATTGATCAGCGGTAAACGCAAATTTTGAAGCATTCGTTGAGGTGCGTTGGTTTCTGTATGACGCATAATAACTAAATCACCATAAGCATTGAACATTTCACCGATATCCTCTAAAGATTCTCCCTTGGCTACACCGGTTTGTTTACCATCCGGGATAGAAACAATCTTGCCATCCAAACGCAATACCGCACTTTCAAAAGATAACCTGGTACGTGTACTTGCTTCAAAAAAAGCAGTAATAATAATTTTTCCGTCCAAAGGATGACTGGATGCCACTTCTGTCGCCTGCAGCAAAGCAGCAAATTTGCTTATTTCTAAAATCATGGTTTTATCCAATTGATTAACGGCTATCAATGATTGCCCAGCTAGTTTGCGCAGCTGTGTAAAGTCAATGCGCTGTTCAGGATTTAACTTGTTGGGATCAGGATTCAATCCATTAGAATCCATTGGATTTGTCGTATTATCATGGGGACCTGAAATTTTATCCACAAAATCACTCCTTAAATTTTTGGCCAAAAAATTTACAATATTTTTTTCCAGTTTGGCTTATCTTTGCTAAAACAATTCTACCAAATTTTTTTCTTAACCAAATCTATAATAAATAGTACCAGTAGGGTAGTCGCTCCCAATGCTGTAAGCAATAAGCTGGCATAAACAATAAAACTAAAAAATGAATAAGGAAATAACATCATTGACCTCTATATATCAACTCATTCAGACAATTTATCCCATGAGAAATTGTCTGGCTTAATTAAAGTAAAAGATACCACAATGATCATAGATACAATTGTGCCAACAAGAGAGGCCGCATACCACCCGATGACAAAATAAGCAATCAAACCAATCACTGTACCGCAAATCAAGGCCCAAAACGCACCATCTGGACTTGCTTGTTTCCAATAAAGACCTATCAGTATGGGAAAAATTGTACTTCCTACCATGGGCCCGGCAAAGAATAATACTGAGGCCAAAGTGCCAATACGCGGTAAACAAAAAAGCCAGGTTACCAAACCCAAAGAGATGATAATAATTGCTGTGGCTTTGCGCAATTGTTGATCTGTGACATCTTTTTTAATCAAACGCTTATAAACATCTTCTGCCAACAAATCAGAAGTAGCAGCCAACAAACTGTCAATACTCGAAGCTAAAGATGAAAATATCACGATAAAGACCACCACTGCGCCAATTTTTCCTAGAACCGTGGCAGCCAACAAAGGTCCCACCATATCAGGACTCACTACATTGACACCAAGTGTGCCACTGGCAAGAGCAATAAATCCGGCTGCGATAGGTATGGGAAACCAAAAAAAAGCTGCCAATGTATATGCTTTTTGCCCGACACCAGTATCCATAGCGAACGCTCTGCTCCACCAGACATTACTATGAAAGATTTCTCCTACGCCAAACATTAAGTTGTTGAAAAGAGCAATCAACGCCGCTGGCAACAAAACCGTAATCAACGCCGGCTGATCCATTTTGAGATTGTTGTAAACCTGGGATATATCAACTTTATCCAATACAGCAAAGCCGACAATAACAGTGCCAATAAGGATAATAATGCTTTGAATAAAATCTGTTCCAATCACGGCGTACATTCCGCCAAATAACGTATAAAGAACACATACAAGCAAGATCACTGTCATGCCTATAGCATACGGGATACCTGCTAAAGTATATAACAATATACCTCCTGCCATAGCCATACTAATAAGCCATGTAATACTATAAAAAAAAGAAATAAACAAAAAAATCAGCCATACTCTTTTTCCATATCTTTGTAAAATAAAATCACCGCTGGTAATGCCTTTGGGCATGAGAGATTTGATTCTTTTGGCCATAGGAGCAAACATAAATAAACCAATAGAAGCGGTAGAATATGCCAGCATACCCCATATCCCAAGCTGCAATGCAAATTGGGGTGCAAGCATTGTTGTATTGGAAGTGACCCAGGTAGCCATCGCTGTCGCACTCCCAAGAGCTAGGCCTACCTTGCGCCCGGCCAACATATAACCATCTAAATTTTTTGCCTTTTTCCCCCAAAGTACTCCAATAAATACCCATAATGCGCCAAGCACTATAAGTATGATCATACCGAGTGTTTCATCTAATATTGCTGAATGAAATTTCATAATAAAATCTTTTTTTAATAGTTATTGTTAATAGTTATTTAAAAGAGAATTGCTTTGTCAAATATATGTATGATTGTTGATTTCATGTTGTTAGATCGTTTTTTCTTGAGCCAATAATCAATAATACAACCAAAACAATGAATAAAAATGCTCCCATAAAAAACAATGTCCAGGTCAGAGCCCAGGAATGATAACTCACTTCGATAGAATGAGAATTGGACCAAGATGTTTTATTCTTAGATGAATCTGGATGATATGCACGCACTCGAAAAAAGTGTGTTCCTTCGCTCAATCCTGAAACAAAAGAAGCTCTATCCGGGCCGCGATAAATTGTTTTGTTATGGGAAAAATCCGGCAAGCTACTTTGCTGCAATATATATTGAATCGGTTGACTATTGGTTGTTTTTTTATTTTGTTTGTGGTTCTGGAAAGCTGATTCAGATAGTTTCCATTTGAGCTGTGCGTATCCGGCAGATACTTTTTTTGCTGTATCATGAAAGAATATTTGTTTTTGGGGATCGCCTGATTCTAAGCTAGACAAAATATCTATACTTACAAAGGCCAAAATCAAAAACAAGGCAACTCTTACTATGTTTTTTGAAAAAAAGATGCAAATAACCCTTTGTCTGCACTTTCGTTTATTTAGTTTTTCAAACAATAAAACCATTGAATGACATTATTTCATTTTCGCATAAAATGTCTAGGACTTTTTAAAAGTATTATTACTCAAATAGTTGACAATTTTTGACATGATTTTAGTAAATAATAATAGTTTTGTTAAGTATAAATGGCTAATGATTACAATATGCGGGATAAAAAATCTTCAGGGATTGGCGAGATTTTTTTTTCTTGTATGTCTATAAAAACAATCGTTGTTCGTGCCAGACAAACAAGGCTTTTGGGGATGTTTTCTTCTAATAAATATAAAGCATAATACATTGCACAGCTAGAACGCGAAACATCGTCCACAGCAATCCTGCACTCCAATGTCTGACCATAAAGAACTTGTTGCTTGTATTCTATTTGGGCATCTTTAATTAATATCCCGTGGCCGCTGATATCGGTTTCCGAATAATTCATAGATCGCAAATATTGTATCCTTGCTTCGTGTAGTATCGTTAAAAAAGAATCATTGCCCAGGTGACCACCATAATTGATCAAGCCTATGTGCACGTTCAATTGCGTGGTGAACAAGACTCTTTTTTTAGGAAAAGATAAAGAATATTTTTTCATAAAAACCTACAAATGACTACCCTGTTGGATTATTTTTTTTTGGGGACAAAGAAAAAATGCTTACCAGGGAACATCTTCTTCTGATTTGTACAAATTGAAAAAGCTTTTTATTCCAGCCATATCCAATGCCTGCTCCAATTTCAAAGAGACATTGACAAAGGCCATCTCGCGATTGGCCAAAATCATTTTTTTTTGCAAAGAAACAAACGCGCCAATGCCGGAAGCCTCTATATGCTCCAATGATGCTGTATCTAACACAATATGTTTTTCTGATTCCGCGATTATTGCGGTAAGCTCTTTTTGAAAATCGTGAATATTGTTCAAATCAATATTTCCGGCAATGGATACCCATTGATATTTTTCTTTAATCTTACTCTCTATTTTTGTCATATTTTTTACCCTAAATAACATTAAAAAATAAATGGAAGATGTCAACATTTTTTTTTACTTGATACTCTAGCCTATCAATCAAAAAGATAAACCATTCAGTCAAGAAAAAATAGACAAAAATAAAAAAAATGAGAAATAGAAAAATAGGACATTTATGCAAACAGAAGATATTATAAGTCATATCCAAAACACAAAAAATCAAATTGTTGCGCAATTGCGCTCTATAAATTCAAATGAAGAGAATTTTCCGAAATGCGCATTTATCACTATTTGGGACTTTGACGGAACCATACTCAAGGGGGATTGTTCCGAAGGCCTTCAGCAACAAGGTAAAACTTTGTATCCGGGTTTTGTAGAATACGCTATAAAAAATGGACTATCCAAAAAATTTCAAGGCAAGCAAGGATTTGATCAATTTTGGCAAGAATATAAAAAAATGGAACAACTCAGCCATGAACAAGCTTATATTTTTATGCCGCAAGCTTTTGCCGGTCAAAAAGTCATGGTTTTAGAAGAGCACGCACGACAACATTTCCAAACCATGAAAGACTATTATTTTGTGGATAGTTTACAAATTTTGCAAAAATTGCAATCAGATGACATCTATACCATTGTCATTTCTGCCAGCGCGGATTTTATTGTCCGTGCTGGTTCCAGCACTGTGGGCATACCAGAAAGACATCTTTATGGCATTGAAATGGAAACCGAGCTGGAAATGGGTAGCCATATTGTTACAGAAAAACCCATTTTGCCCATCACTTATGGCACAGGCAAAACTCACAAAATGAACAATATCATCAGTCAAATGCGAAAAGATTATGATCAAATTTTTGTACTAGCTGGCTTTGGCAATAGCTACCACACGGATGGATACTTTCTCAAAGCAATATTAGAACAAAAAATACCAAAAGGAAAGCCAATATCCATTATGATTAATGGAGGCACAGCTCCGCAAACTTATGAAAACCAATTTATTGAAATAGAATACAAAAAAACTATTGCAGATCAATTGTAATTTTTTCTTGAAAAATATGCAATTGCGCTTTGCTTGCCAGCCCAAAAGCGATAAATTTAATGGTAAAAGAAGAATTCATAAATACCCAGGGAGAAAAGAATGATAGATGTTCAATTGCCGGATGGAAACAAAATCTCTGTCCAAAATGGAGATTTTGTATCTCAGGTTGCTCAAAAGATTGGTCCGGGCCTGGCTGAAGCTGCTATAGCTGGAAAAATCAATGGAGCATTGGTGGATTTGAGCCAACCCATCACAGAACCATGTAAGATAGAGATCATCACAAAAAAAAGTGATGAAGCACTGGAAATATTGCGGCATTCCACAGCACACCTCATGGCGCAAGCAGTAAAACAACTTTATCCGCAAGCACAGGTAACTATTGGACCAGCAATTGATACAGGCTTTTATTATGATTTTGACACAGAAAACACATTCAATGAAACAGACCTTGCCCAAATAGAAAAGCGCATGAATGAGTTGGCAGGGCAAGATATTCCCATTTACAAAGAGGAAATATCCAAACAGGAGGCAATAGACCGTTTTACTCAGATGGGAGAAATGTACAAAGTAGAAATCATTCAGGAAATTGAAAACCCAAAAGTAAGTATTTATACACAGGGGGATTTCCAGGATTTATGTCGTGGGCCCCATGTACCTTCCACCGGCAAATTGCAGGCTTTTAAGTTGCTTAGTGTTGCAGGTGCTTATTGGCGTGGCAATGAGAATAATAAAATGCTGCAAAGAATCTATGGCACCGCGTTCGCAGACAAAAAAACATTGAAACAATATCTCATTCAATTGGAAGAAGCAAAAAAGCGTGATCATAGGAAAATTGGCAAAGAATTGGATTTGTTTAGTTTTCATCCAGAAGCACCGGCTATGCCTTTTTTTCATCCTAATGGTGCTTTTATCTACAATTCCCTTATTGGTTTTATTCGTGATCTCAACGAAAAGTATCAATTCCAGGAAGTTGTTACTCCGCAAATATTGGATGTTTCTTTATGGCACCAATCAGGTCACTACGCGAACTACCAGGAAAATATGTATTTTTCCAAAATTGACAATCGAGAATACGCAGTCAAACCAATGAATTGCCCCACTCATCTCAAAATATTTGGTTCCACATTGCATTCCTATCGTGAATTGCCTGTTCGTTTATCTGATTTTGGTCGAGTGCACCGCTATGAAAAATCTGGAGCAACAGCCGGATTATTTCGAGTGCGGTCCTTTTCCCAGGATGATGCTCATGTTTTTTGCATGCCCGACCAAATTACTGAAGAGATTGCCGGAATTATTGAGATGATTTTTTTTACATACCAAAGCTTTGGTTTTGATACAATCCGGGTTCATCTTTCCACCAAGCCGGAAAAAGCTATGGGTTCTGACGAAATATGGCAACGCGCGGAAAACGCATTGCATACTGCTTTGCAGCAAGAAAAAATAGAGTACAAAGTCAATCCTGGGGACGGCGCGTTTTATGGGCCCAAAATAGATTTCAAAGTCCAAGATGCGATTGGCAGAGAATGGCAATTGGGCACCATTCAATTGGATTTTTCCATGCCGGCCCGGTTTGAACTGACCTATGTGGATTCAGACGGGCAAGAAAAGCCTCCGGTAATGATTCATAGGGCAATTTTGGGTTCAGTGGAACGGTTTATGGGCATTCTTATAGAGCATTTTGGTGGTAGATTTCCGGTATGGTTAGCTCCGCAACAAGTGCAAGTTATACCAATCTCTCGAGAATTGAATGATTATGCCGTATTTGTGACACAGGAATTGAAAACAAAAAAAATTCGCGCTATGGTAAATGTATCAGATGATAAAATGAATTACAAAATACGGCAAGCGCAAATGCAGCAGATTCCTTATATGGTTATCGTCGGCGAGAAAGAACGCGCAGCAAATAAGATATCCATTCGGCAATTAGATGGCAAGCAAATTAACAATATATCTATCAATGAGCTGGCTCAAAACATACAAAATGGTAAACAATAGAGGTACAAATGCAATATATCAAACTGGGTAAAAGCGATATCAACATTAGCAGAATAATTTTTGGAGCATGGGCAATAGGTGGCTGGTACTGGGGTGGTTCCCAGGATCAAGAATCACAACAAGCCATTGATGCTGCCTTAGATCATGGCATTACAACATTTGATACAGCACCAATGTACGGTTTTGGGCATAGCGAAACCGTACTGGGCCAGGCTCTGCGCAACAAACGAACAAAAGTACAAATTGCGACAAAATGCGGTTTACGTTGGGACCAGGAAGAAGGTGTATACTATTTCACAGTGGATCAAGGTCCGGCAAACAAACCAGTAAAAATATACCGCAACCTCAAAGCCAAATCTATTCGCTTAGAATGCGAACTATCCCTAAAGAGATTGCAAACAGATTATATTGATCTATATCAATGTCACTGGCCGGACAAAAGTACAGCTATCGAAGAAACAGCAGAAACCATGTTGCGTTTGCAAGAAGAGGGCAAAATTAGGGCTATTGGTGTAAGCAATTTTTCTCCTAGCATGATGGCTGACTTTGCCAAAATTGCCCCATTGGTGTCGGATCAACCCAAATACAATCTGTTAGATAGAAAAATTGAAAAGGATGTTTTGCCTTATGCATTAAAAAATAAAATTGCTCTGATTGTTTATAGTCCGTTGGCCCAGGGCTTGCTGACTGGTAAAGTCACACCAAAAAGAAAATTCCCAGAAAACGATTATCGTAAAAATCAAGAAAGGTTCCAAGCTCCATTTTTAGAAAAAATCCAACCTGCCGTGGAAATTTTACAAAGAATTGCCCAAAAAAATAATACCACCGCTGGCAATATCGCGCAGGCCTGGCTTTTAGCACAACCCGGGATCACAGCTTCCATAACAGGTATTCGCAATGCCCAGCAAGCACAAGAAAACAGCGAAGCAGCCAATCTAGCTATGGAAACGACAGATATCAGTAAAATAACTGAAACATTCAATCAAATTTGATTTTACGCTTCATTTTTCGATTGACAAGGCAGACATTCAATAAAAAAAATTCAATTCTTCAATTCAAAAGCATCTGGCTAATTACAGTAAAATAATGGGAAATTACAATGATATCTGTTTTAATTGTGGACGACAATCATAGTTTTGTGGACAGCCTAAGGGTAATATTAAAAGATATTCCAGCTATTCAAAATATTAAATCTGTTAGCAATTTTTATCGTGCTGAAAGAGAAATCCATGCAGATGAAAAATATCATCTTTATATACTAGAAAATGACGCAGAAGTATCTATCAAAGGTATTGACTTTATTAAAAATATTCGTAAAGAAAAACCCAATCTAAAACCACAAAATTTTATCTTGTTAAGTACAAAGCCCCAAGATATTGCAGAGAAAGCAAAAAATGAGGGTATCAAAATCGTTCGAAAACCTTTGCAAATACAAGATTTCAAAGAATATATTAATCGCCTCATAGACCAAAGACTCATCATGGACAATGATGATTCGAATGAAGAACAATAAATATAAGCTGCATATAGGACAATATAGGACAATACACAACAAAAGAAAAATCGAAAATTATGGCAAAGAAAATTCGCAATGTAAACCGGCTATTGAAAGAAATGAAAAAATTTTCTGTAGATGTCAATGACAATGAAATTTGCAAAAAATTTGAAACTCTGATCAAAAGCGGTAATGAAGAAGACATTCCCCATACCATCATAACTCAAATAATCAATGATCCGTTTGAAGTAAATGAAAAAGAAATTGCAGAGATTTATGTCATGTATTTCCGCCATTATAGATTTATGCGCAAACGGCAAAAAAAAATTGATGCGCAACAAGCAGACACCACAGATAGTTCTGGCCGAACATCCAAACGTGCCAAAAGCTCTACTACTCGCAGTTCACGTGTCAAATCTTCTGGCGGCAGTACCAGGAAAAAAAATACATAGCATCCCAGATACTGCCATCTTCAACAGATTATTAATAAAATATCAACATGCTATTCATGCTTTCGCGCCTAACCTTTGTATTGATCCGCGCTATGCAAAATATCTATTTGCTGCCACTCTGATACCCAATCATCTACTTTATAGGGAATAACATTATTCTTTTCATTATTGACAAAAATTGTATTCAAGCCGGCATTAATGAGCATTTTCTTGCAAATAAAACATGGAAAAGCATGTACAGGCGTTTGATCTGGATTTTCGCCATACAAAAACATATCTCCACCCAATATCGAGACTCCGGCACGGGCCGCATTAATCAGACAATTTTGTTCAGCGTGCACAGACCGACAAATCTCGTATTGTGAGCCGGACGCAATGTTTTGACTTTCTCGCAAACAAAAATTGTGCTCTAAAGAACTTTTGGTTTTTCGCGGTGCTCCATTGTAGCCTGTAGCCACGATTTGATCATCCTTAACAATAATAGCACCAAATTTTTTGCGCAAACAAGTCGCTCTGCGAGAAACAACCTTTGCTATTTCAATGTAATAAGAAATTTTTTCTATTCTTGCCATAAAAAACCCTTTAAGATGATTTTATTGTACGCTATTAAGAAAATCTCTTGAGAATATAGCCGTTAATCATAGGATGAGCATGAAAAAACTTAAAAAATGCGTCAACCAATAGTTTAAAATAAAGGATTGAAAATTGTGCCGATAATTACCAATGAGCAGATAAAAACTGGAATTATTGTACTGTTATTTTTTGCTGGAGGGCTAGTTGTTCATATTTTATTAATGAAATGGGAAGATTTTCGTCAATTTCCTGACAATTTGTGGCAAAAAGACCAGGTGGCCATTCGTTTAAGGGGAGCTGTGCAAGAGCCTCAAATACGAAAGGTGCCCAAAGAATGGACACTATGGCAAGCCATAGTACACGAAAATTCGATGAGCTATTATATTCAATGGGGCAAGATTGCTCTAGCTCAAAGAGTATACGAAGGCCTGGACTTAAAAGTGCCATTTAGAAAATTGCGTTCAGGAGAAAAAATTTCCTGGAAAGAATTGACTAAAAGCAAAGGAAAATTAATTCTCACTTTGCCTTGCCCTTGTATAGAGCAAGATACAACAAAATGGGCAAGAATGCTGTATGAGAATGATTTTCCCAGATGGGAAATCATTGAGGGCCATATAAAAAGGAAAGAAAATATAAAATGTGTCAGCAAATATATAGATTATAATTGAAAATAATCCCAAATTTTGATAATAAATTTAGCTGGGATTTTTTTGAAAAAATGAATGACAAATAGGGTAGATTTTTAAAAATTGAGGAAAAAAATGGCAAACAAGGATACAATCATCCTGGATCAAAAAGACGATCAAGACGAAGAATTGCAAATTGCAGATTCTGATTTCGAAATAGACCCTCTTCCTGATTTGGACGAAGATGAGTTTATTGTCGAAGAAATGGAAGAGCTGTCTTCATCAGAGGAAAGTGACTCTGCAAACACGGATTCGTACAATCAAAATAACGATCTGGACGATGACATTGGGTTTGAAGATGACCTTATTTTAAGTGATGAAGATTTGCTACCGTTCGATTTGATGGATCAAGCAGAATCCAGCCAAGAATCCTCCAAAACAGATCAAATGCTTACATTTACACCGCATGAAGACTATTTAATTAAAAATCTACCTCACAAAACTAAGTCTGAACCAGAGAGTAGAAAAGAGCAAGACGAAAAAACAATATTTGAAGATGATGTACTGGTCAGCCAGCCAGACCCAGGGACAGATAAAGATACAAATGAAGAAGAACCATTATTTTTAGAAACCCAGGGAGAAGTTGTACCTGAGGAAAAACCAGCAGAAACAAAGGCTGATTCCCTATTTCCAGATTTACCGGAAAATATTCAGTATATTAATGAAGACGAATTAATCATTACGGATTCAAACATTACAAACA
Organism: uncultured Leptospiraceae bacterium; assembly: GCA_964501965.1. Taxonomy (GTDB): domain Bacteria; phylum Spirochaetota; class DYNZ01; order DYNZ01; family DYNZ01; genus CAZCVM01. Next base: position 13,533 of record CAZCVM010000003.1, read on the forward strand.
ATTCAACAGAAACGATAGATGCAGAACCAAAAGAAACAAGTCCAAGCAATTTAAGTATTGAAGATGATAACAATATGACTATTACAACAGATAGAGAAACAATCGAATCTCAACCAACAATGGACAGCAACGACATATTGGATGATACACCGGATCCAATAGAAGATCCGGTACCAAATACAACAGAAAATGCTAAAGACAGTAATAAAGATAGTAATATGGAAGATAATCCAATGGAGACACCGGAAAAAAACCAAAACAATGAAACCAAAACCGGTTTTTTTGCTAATGCGGACGACGATGACGAAACATTGGCATTATCAGATGAAGAATTGGGCGATATATTGCAAGATGTCACATTGGAAGAAGATATGAGTGATCAAAGCATACTGAATGATGACATGGAAGATGAAATATCGCAGCAAGAAATATCTCCCGAACCATTTGAGCAAACCGAGCAAACTGAACAAATAGAATCAGGTGAAGATGTTTTGACAAATGTCAATGCTGACAACAATTCTGACAACAATGCGAATGATCAAGATATTGATCTCGATAGTATTGCATCAATGGAAGAAAGCGATAGCAATACCCCTAAGGGCGGTTTTTTTGATGGAGAAGATGATGATGACACCCTTGCCTTATCTGACGAAGAATTGGGCGATATTTTAGAGGATGTGGTACAAGAAGAAGAAGCCATCGGAGAGTTAAAACCCGCATTGGAACAAATCAATGAGACGAATGAAACTAATGAAGTAGATGCAAATGATTTTGACAATGAGCCAGGTGCCCAGGAAGATAATACAACTCTGGATATGGATAGTTTAGACTTGGATTTGGCATCCGAAAACGAAGAAAAAATTGAAAATGATGAAAATGATGAAAAAACGACTCTGGATATGGAGTCTTTAGACCTCGATATCAATGAAGACACAGATAACAATGAAATAGACGAAGATGAAACAGATAACTTTGCAGAAAATGATGAAAATGATGAAGAAACAACTCTGGATATGGAGTCTTTAGATCTCGATATCGATGAACCAGATATGTCGGAGCCGGAGCTGGAAGCTGACAACAACGAAGATGATATTGAAGCTGACATTGAGAATGATATTGAGAACGACAATGAAAGCAATCAGGAAGACATCTTTGAAAGTACGATAAATACTGGTGAAGAAAATATTGGAACAGATACTCTGGAAAGCAATGAAGACACAGATAACAATGAAATAGACGAAAGTGAAATAGATAACTTTGCAGAAAATGATGAAAATGATGAAGAAACAACTCTGGATATGGAGTCTTTAGATCTCGATATCGATGAACCAGATATGTCGGAGCCGGAGCTGGAAGCTGACAACAACGAAGATGACATTGAGAATGATATTGAAAATGACAATGATAGCAATCAGGAAGACATCTTTGAAAGTACGATAAATACTGGTGAAGAAAATATTGGAACAGATACTCTGGAAAGCAATGAAGACACAGATAACAATGAAATAGACGAAAATGAAATAGATAACTTTGCAGAAAATGATGATGATGATATTGCGATCGACATGGATGCTTTGGATCTGGATTTGGATGACCAGGATATTGAATCAGAAAAAACGGAAAGCGAAGAAAACGAAGAAGATACAACATTAGATATGGATTCCTTGGATCTGGAAGATACTGATATATCTGATACACTGGATTCTTCTGATTCGATTGATTCGATTGATTCGATTGAAGAAAACAGTGTTGCCGAGGATAAGGTAAATGGCATTACCGATGAGATGGATATAGAAATCGAAGATGATGTAGATATAGACGACATCAATGAACAAAAAGATGATGAACAGATTGTTGACGAAGAGGATGAAGACGATATAGTAAAAAATGATCCAATAGATTTTTCTGAAAATGTAGATACAAGTAAAGAATTTGATGAAAATGTAGAAGATTATGGAGATGAATTTGAATTTGAAGAAGTCATTATTGATGGAGATCAAAAATTATCAAATGAATTTACTTCAGAAAATACCGCCTCTCCAACAGATCCGACTTTTGATATGGAAGAAAAGGATATCATGATAGATTCGGAGCCGGAACATGAACCAGAATTGGACAAATTTGACGAACAAGAAGGCCTGGAAGATTCTGACTATGATTCTGATTATGATGATAAGGTGCTGTTTATCGAAGAAGATATCCAAAATGAAACAACAGTCGACAATGAACCGGGTTTGGACTTAGAAGATGATTTTGAAGAAAGTACTCTAAACGATGAGATCATAGACGATATTTTGGATGATGTTTCTGGCGACCAAATGCAAGATTTGGATGATGATGTTTCCACACAAATTCCCGAACCAGGCGATGCTGTTACTCCAGCAGAATCAATACCAAATGTATCAAAAGACACACAGCCTAAATCCGCTCATGATATTATTGATCAAGAATTGGAAGCCATGGATGATTCATTGAATGATTCACTGAACGATTCACAAAGGACAGCAACAGACCAAGCACCAATGACTGATCACGAAGCTTTGATTGGCAAAGAAAGTATGCCAACAAAAGAAGAACTGAGAAAAATGTTAAATTATTTGGACGGTCTATTCGAAAATCTACCAGACGATGCTGTCAAACAATTTGCCAAATCAGAGTATTTTGATTTGTATATGTCTATAATGAAAAAACTAGAAATGGAATAGTTATGGGCTTAAGAGAAAAAGCTCTGCAATTCAAAACGGAAAAAGCTATCACCAATACTCCGATTGATACAATACCAGGGCCGGCTTCTAGCAAGCCAATAGATATTTTCAGGCCCTTGGACCAGGAGACGCCCACCAATAAACAAGATCCAGCCACGATCATTTCGTCGACAAACGATACATCCATTCCTAAAACATCTACCTGGGAGGTGATCCATAAAGTTTTATCCTCCCAAAATGAAGATACTTTGCATGATTTAATAATTATTGCGTTATGGCAAAGCTATAAACCCAACAAAATTGCGCTTTGGTCTGGTACTGAGCTTGCATTGAAAGCATACAAAGGAAAATTTGATCAGGACCTACCCCAAAGCATTGCTTTCACCCGGGAACAAAAACAAGAGATTCAAAGCATTGGACCGGTGTTTTTTTTAAGGGATTGTGGTTTTTTGACAGAGCTAAATTCCAGTGGCTTGCAAACTTTTCTTATTTTGCAAAATAATGATAACTTGCGGTGTCTAATTGGCATGGATATGCAATTGCCGGAATCATTTAGTCAAATCAAATCCCAAATAGCTATTTTTGAACAAGCAGTGCAGAATGTAACCAAACAAGAAACGAATGAATTTTTTATTGAAAACAATGCTGCTATGATTCAATTTATTAATAATAGTTTGCAATCTTTTCCCAATATGACAGTTATTCATTTAGCAATAAAAAATCATCCGCGAATTTTTAATTTATTTGGCTTAGAAAATACAAAAAGTATCGAAAAAGAATACAAAAATACAATTATGGCCCATGTGCCGGAAAAGACAAAAGTTTACCGCATATCCAGCCGTGATTATCTTATTTTGTGCCGCACACTGGCCATCCCAGAATGCGAAAGTTTCATGTCCATGATTAAATACCGAATCGAACAAATTGAGCTATCCCATGATTTTCGACCTGTACCAATCTATCGTTTTTTTTCAGCAAATAAAGATTTTACTTGCGCTGAAAAACTGCTTACATTTTTATAAATATTATGGCTGAAAAAACAATGAAAAAAATATCAAATATGGAACTAAATGATATACGTAAAATCCGAATCGGCATAGTTACTAAATTTGTCTTATTTGTTACATTGATTCTTGTCGTAGCTTTTAGTATGACATTTTATTTTGTCTTGTCCCAGCAAAAACATCAAATCACCGAAAATCTCAAAGAAAAATCATTGGCCATTCTGCAAACTCTTTCTGTGCCAGTCAAAGACCTATTGCAAAATTTTGCTTCATTCAAAGCTCATGAAGAACAAATCGTCAAAAGCAAAAAATATAGTCCTGGCCTTAGCCAAAAATTTAATGACGCAAAAACAAAGTACCGGGAAAGCGAGAATCAGCTAAGAAAGTTTCATACCCAGCTTATGGAAGATATGAACACCAAAGATTTTTATATTAAAAGTACTTTTGGCAAAGTTTTTACTTTTGACAAGTATGGCAAAAAAGACGCGGAAGACATTCCAGATACAAATCAAGAAAAAGATTTTCGATTGAAATTCAATCGTGCAATCAATATCCATTTACGTCGCCTCAATCCAGGTATCTATTATATGCCATTTTTCTCTTCCAAAAAAGTAAAAGAATATGATAGAATGAGGACTTCTTTGCCATTGTTTGCTACCATTCAAACAAAGAATTTTTATCAGGATATTTATGAACTGTTTGTAAAAAAACACAAACCCACTCAACAAGCCATTGTACGGCGTTTATTAAAACAAAAAAAATGGCAGAGACATTTTGATTTGGATCCAAATAATAAAAATTTTGTTCAAAGGACAGAACAAATTGTAAATAAGGTGCAATTTTCCGAAATTCAAAATAAATTGAAAGATAGATACCGGATTGATCTTGTTTATCGCGCTCTGAAAAATAAAGTAAATCAATACATTACCAAAGAAATCAACAAAGATGACAAATGGGAAGAAAAAATAAAAGATATTGATTATGAATTTTATTACTTTTACAAAGATGCTAAATACGGGCAGGATCTATCAGACAGAAAAAAAGAATGGCAATGGTTCTTAAAAGAACTTGTTGATATCACTGCATCCAAATTGATAGACAACAGGGAATGGTACAAAGAATATCGCATTAAATATCAATTGTACAGAAAATCAAAACAAGGCAAAGAAACTAAACCCCAGTCTCCGGCAGAAATAAAAAAGCAATGGCTGCAAGCTTTATTGGCGCACACAAAATATCAAAACAAAATATCCTGGAAGTATACTAAGGAATTAATTGTTTCACAAATCAATTCTCAAAAAATACCTAAAAATACTACTTATTATACGCAAAAAGATTCCTGGAATTTTTTTGAATTAATTCGTGAATATATTTCCCAAAGAAAATATGGGTTTATCAGTACCAAATTGAATTTAGTCAAATTTGCTACGGCTGTAAAAGCAAAAGAACAACTCGGCGTGATGGTCTTAGTCATAGAGGCAGATGATTACAAAAAAAGGATCGCAGCCACATCCAACTCATTGATAGATATTGCTATTAGCATTATTTTGCGTATTTTATTTTTGAGTATTTTATTGGCTGGTTTATTCACAAGAGGCATCAAAATACTCGGCCAGGGTGCTAAAGTGATTGGTGATGGAAATTTTGATTATAAAATTCAAATAAAATCCTCGGATGAAATTGGTCAGCTAGCAGATACGATCAATCAAATGAGTGCAAATTTGAAAATAGCGCAACTAGAAAAAGAAAAGCAGTTGATGTTGGAATCAGAATTGCGCCAGGCGTCTGAAATTCAGCAAACTTTATTGCCGCAGGCTGTTGATATTTCAGGTTTGGAGCATGACGAATACTACAAAGCGGAAAGCCTTTCTGGTGGTGACTATTATGATTATTTTATGATAAACGAAGACAAAATTGGCTGGGTTATTGGAGACGTGTCTGGCCATGGCGTGGGAGCGGCATTGGTAATGGCAATGACAAGATCCCTGGTAAGAGAATATACTAAAAAATGGTTGGACCCTCAAAAAGCATTGATTGATGTAAATGAAGTGCTGTGCTCTGACACCCAGCCCCAGTATTTTGTAACCTTATTTTTGGCTATTTTTGATAAAAAAACCAAAAAAATGCAATGGTCTTCAGCCGGACACAATCCCGTGTATTTGCTAGCCCCTGGTCAAAAAGCTGAAGAATTGGCGGCAGGAGGTATGGCATTGGGCTCCTTTTCTGGCGAACGTTTTGCAAAAAAATCCTTACACAATGAAAGAACATTTCACCCGAATGAGATATTTTTACAATATTCAGATGGTATCACAGAAGCCATGAACCGAAAAGAAGAAGAATATGGTGATGACCGACTTCAAGCTCTGGTCAACAATTTGACAAAAGCAAAAAATTTGACTCCCCAAAAAATTGTGCAAGCTATTATCCGTGACGTAAATGCATTTACTCAGGGATACCGTCAGAATGATGATATTACGGTGACTTGTATCCGATACAATGCGACAAGTTAATAGTATTGCTGAAAATAACTTTTTAATTTTTGGTATGGCGTTTTTTTGATTTTTTTTGCATTGCTAAAGAATTTCTTTCCCAAAAAACTCCGTCAAAATAACCCTGAATAGAATCATCGCTATCCACCAACTGGAGTCTTTTTTCTGCGTAGCAAGCATATTCTTCATTTATTTCCACTCCAAAAAAATTGCGTTTCAATTTTTTTGCGACCACAGATGTCGTACCGGAACCTAAAAATGGATCAAACACTACATCACCAGGATTGCTGCTTGCCAATATTATTTTTGCCAACAGTTTTTCCGGTTTTTGGGTAGGATGATCAGTGTTTTCAGACATTGACCAATATGGAATAGTTATATCTGTCCAATTATTGGAAGGACTGGTAACACGAAAGTCCCCATTTTTTGTTTTTTCCCAGTCTTTGGGAACACCGTTGACTTTATAAGGTGCAATGACCTTTCTTTTTATTTTTACATCATCAACATTAAAAGTATATTGTTTTGAATTTGCAAAAAACCAGATATCTTCATTGCAATTTTTCCAGTTTCGCTTAGCACCGCGTCCTTTATCTCTCTCCCAGGTTATTCTATTTATTACATCAAAATATTTCAATCCAACCAAATGAATAGAAGTAGAAGTGCGCCAGTCTCCGCATAGATAGACAGAAGCATTTGGTTTCAATTTTGGAATGAGTTTTTTTAACCATGATTCGATGTATTCATTATAGTCTTCGATTGTGGCTTTCTTAAAAGATATTCCATTGAAATTTTTGGTAAGATTGTATGGGGGGTCTGCAAACATTAAATCGATAGATTGGTCTGGCAAGAAATCCACAACTTCAAAAATATTCTGCTGAATTGTTTTACCGAGTAAATCGTTTAAGGATGCTTTTTGTTTTATATGTAATAAATATTTTTTGTAATATTCTAGTTCCTTCAACGAAAGAGTCAAAGTGCGATTTCTTGATGATATTTTTTGCTTCATTTTTTGTAATGGTTTAGCTTATTGTCTATTTGTTTTTATAGCGTTGATCCTGGTTAGATTTTTTTGGATAAGGTTTTCCTGATATCGGTAAGCCATTTCCTGACCCATTGGCACAAGCATAGACACAGAATGTTTGCGACAGCTACGATAAAGAGCAGCCAACTCTTGCTCCAAATGATTCATATCTATAGTATTTGCATCATCCGATAAAGATAAGCCTTCTTCGATCATTCGTTCCAGATATACCCGCCGTGCGTCAATTCGCCACAATCGGAATCTATGACCAAAACCCATAATATTGAACAAAATGCTGATGGCCATGAGTATTTGCACCAGATTGCCAAATGGTAAATAATCTGCCAGCCATGGCAAGTATTCGTCCCATATTGCTGGACCGCCGTTGGCAAAGAATCCTTCCGCTACTTTGGTTAAATGAAGATCACTGGAAGCAGTTTTGACATTACGGTTGTAGTCAATAAATTGCGGGAAAAAACGGTCAAGCAATGTCAACATAGCAATGATTTGTGCTGACGGAACACATTCATTGGCGACAAGCATTGTTCTGACTCGCAGCAACGATGTCGGCTGTTTAGGGATATTTTGCATCATGTGAAAATAGCCTTGCCCCAGAGAGTAAATATCTAAAAAATCATTTTTCTGTGCAATTGCTTTTAATTGGGCAAAAGAGGCAATTTTCAATTCATTACTCACAATGGCTTTTCGTATAAAAGCGATATCCTGGTGGATGACAAAAATTCCTAAATCTATTTTGCCCTGTGTTAGCTGAGACATTTGTTCTTTTATACTAAAATGCTTCATTTGGATAGCAAGGCCCTGCTTAGCGAGATTCAAAAAGAGAATTTGCGCCAAATAAGCAGTACCGCTGCCTTTAGGACCAATGCCAATAGTTTTGCCTTGCAATTGATTTATATTGCTGTACTGGTCCGCATTTTTTCCTAGGAAAAAGACAGACTCCCAGATGGGCAGATGCGCCACAAGCTGTACTTTATCTTTGTTCCATTGCAATCCATCCTGAACAATGGCAAATTGTGGTTTACATTTGACATTACTATCCTTTTTCAGATGAAGTATGTTTTGTCTATTGTCCATAGAGCCATGCGTTGCTTGATTGATCAATGTACCTTTTTGCCAGGAAGCCATTTGCGACAATTTTTCCGCAATGGTATAATAGTATCCATTTTGGGGCCCGGACAATAATGTTACTTTTAAATGCGATAAATTTGGATTGAGATTTACTACTGATAAGAACAATCCCAATACTAGGATGATACTGACAACAATTCCAATTTTCACATCTGTACGTTCGGTTATTTCTTTGGCTATATGCGATGATTTTTTATTTTTGTTTTTTTGTTTTGTAAACATAGGAAGCCCCTTTTTTTTGCGGATGATTTTTTAGTGCGATTTTTATTTTTTCAATTTTTTAATCTGCGGCATTTGAATCCGTTGATCATGCAAAATATCCATCTGCGGTGCCAGAATATGAACATACCGGTCAAAATAGAGCATTTGTTTCATTAATAAAGCAAAAGCACGCGGAAAACGTATACCATGATTTTCGCCAACTTGAGCGATTTTCATGACGATGCCATTCATTTCCATTTCTGACAAGTGAAGCAATTGTTCCGGATTTTCTACATCCAAAACCGCAAAGATTTTTTCAATATCTTTGGCAAATAATTCAATATCAACTTTTTCTTTTGTTGCGCCGGTTTGAGCCAAAGCTTTTGCCATAGAATAATAATCCTTAAGTGTCATTGCTTGCATTAGCATGAGCATACCTGCCCAGATTTCTTCAGATATACGTCCCACTATGCCAAAATCAATGAATGCCACTCGTCCGTCTTCCAAGGCTAAAAGGTTGCCTGCGTGTACATCAGCATGAAAAAATTCGCAAAAGGCCAATGATTGATACCATACATTCAAAGCAGTCAAAAGAACTTCCTCGGGCTTATTGGTGATGGCGCGGATAGCGTCCAAATCCGTCAATGCGACTCCGTAGAGTCTTTCCATGGTTAATACTCTTTTTGTGGTATAGTCCCAATAAACCCAGGGAACCATAGCTTTTTTTTCTCCGATATTTTGTAAAAAATGATCAAATGTTTCCATATTTTTTGCTTCTAGCAAAAAATCCACTTCTTCCAGCATTACTTTGTGAAAATCTTCCACAATGCCCGTCAGGCTGGTTCGCTCAAACTCTGGAGCAATTTTTTGCAATATATGTGCCGCAATCGCCAAAAAATTCATGTCAACATTGAGCTTATCTTGTACATCCGGCCTTTGGACTTTCAAAACTACCTCCGCACCTGTGTGCATCGTGGCGGCATGCACTTGAGCGATGGAAGCAGAAGCCAATGGTTGAACATCCACATGGCGAAATAATTTTTCTATAGGATGTTGCAGTTCTTTTTCGATAATTTTTTTTATCTGGTCAAACGGTATAGGAGCAACTTGGTCCAGACATTGTTGAAATTCTGTGACATATTCTTTGGGGAAAAGGCTGGGGGCTGACGCAATAAGCTGCCCCAATTTTATATATGTGGCTCCCAGTTCAGTAAAGCTTTTTCTCAATTGTTTTGGAGCCATGTTTTCCTGACCCAGAACAGAACCAATTAAATATTCTACGCTATTCTTTGAAGCTACAAAAGTCGTGTCCAGAATGCGCTTTCCTGATGAGAATCCAAAAGTCAGTGTTTGCCAAATATCCATATCTATTCCTTTTTTTTGGTTTTTTTAATTTTTTTGTCCAATTTTTTTTCTGTTTTTGGGGTAGGGTCTTGCGGTGCTGTTAAGGTACTGTTGTTGTCGTCTTTGATTTGGTTTTGGGGATTGGCTGGCAATATTTCATGGGTTATTAATGGTATGAAGTGAAATTGAACTTTTTTTTGAAGTAAATTTGCGATTTCGACTTTTATATCTTGGATTTTTTGGTAGTCTATGTTTTGTGACATAATAAAAACGGATTTTAAGTAATAACCATAATGCTGCTTTGACATATCCAATGACAGAATTTCTACGCCTGGCAAATAGGACTGCATAATGGAAAGCACTTCTGTGCGATTTTTTTTCAATTGGTATGTTTGAAACATAAAAAAACCCAAGGGTAAGGCAATCAATAATAAAGTGGCAGCGGATAATGCTACATTTTTTTTGGCTCTTTTTTTAACTTCTTTCTGATCCGTTTGCACTGGGTGTACTTTCATTCGCCAAAAAACAAAACTCGCTGCCAGAGAAATGCCCACCAGGTTGATGGTATAAAGCAAAAATGCGCCAAAAGCCGCACGCAACTCCATGTGTCCTAAGGCGATTCCGATTGTGCATAACGGAGGCAGCAATGCTACCGCTATAGCAACACCGGACACAGAAGCTGATATATTGGGATTGACATAGGCATAAGCTCCCACGATGCCGCTGGCCAAAGCTATCACAATATCAAAAATATTGGGTTTTGTTCGGGAAAGAATTTCTTGGTTAAACTCCGTTCCTGGTAAAAGCGCGGAAATTAAAAATGCGATCAGAAAAGAGAACGCGGATCCCACAATCAGTGTTAGTACTGCTTTTTTGATTAAATCTACATCGCCCCATATTGTGCCCAGAGAAAAGCCAAGTATGGGCATCATTAGCGGCGCAATCAGCATAGCACCAATGATTACCGCAGTGGAGCCTTGCAGCAATCCAAAAGTCGCAATAATTGTTGAGCCAGCCAACAATAATCCAAATTCTTTTGTAATGGAGGTTTGCATGGCAATGCTTTCGTATATTTGCAGCTTGCCTACTTGTTGTTCTTTGACATTTTGATAAGTCTGGTAAATACGATTGAATCGTCCAAACCAATTTTCTTTTTTGGGTTTGGTAGGCGTGTCGCCATTTTTTTGTTTTTCAGAATTTTGGTTTTCTGTAGCTTGCGCTGCAATAACAGAAGGGGTCTTTTTTTTGCTTTGCCAATTATCTTTCAAAAAAGAAAAGAACCCAGGCAATTCGTTTAAGTCTTCTGTTTCCTTATTTTTTTGCTTTGTACCATTAGTCGCAAAAAATTTCTTTTTCATGTTGGAAAAAAGGCCTTCTTGTTTTTGGGTTTGATCCGCTGGTTTTTCCAATTTTTCCGAATCATCATTTGTTGATTGTTTATCTTCTTCTTGATTATTTTTTCCCATTATTTGTCTTATCTTTCCGCAAATTTCTATTATTTCGGCTTTTCGGGAATAAGGTTTGTGCCCAATTCATTCCTTTTAATGATGCAATCCTAAAAGACATTACATAAGCTAATAAGGGGGTTTAATTTTTCAACAAAAAATATTGAATTCTATGCTAACAATCGTTTTTGCCGATTCCTGCTTGACATTCGACCCTAAATAAAAAAAATATAAAATAAAATGTATTTGTTGGTATGAACAATTCATGTCATATTTCGCAATGGAGAAAATACAATGAAACAATATCCTCCCCCCTGGAAACTAAAAGGAAAAGGTTATATTCTATTATATCGTTTTTCGAAATCAATCAGAGCAAAACAATTGTCCAAACAGAGTTTGTTTTTCCCAACTTTTATGGAACAGTCAAAAATTTTTGGCTTTGGCACCACAATGATTGTGGACTATCAACAATCTGATGCTGGTCCTTATCAAGAATTGCTTTTTATTCCCGGTAAATATGATTCTCCGGCTGGTAAATACTATGCAATTACTAAAATATATGTATCCACACAGGAGAGCATAATAAACGGCAGAGCAAATTGGGCCATTCCAAAGGAGCAAGCGGTTTTTTCTTTTACCAAAGCAGTTCAACAACCAGGAGAAATTGTTGAAGTTTTTGCATCTGATTCATTATCAGGTACGCAAAATAATGAGTCAAAGCCATTTTTTCGTATGCATGTTCAGGATTTTGGGCCCAAGTTTCCGATTTTTACCACATTTTTAAATTTGGTTTTGCGCCAACATGGGCTGGAAGATTCGATGTACTATTATACGAAATTGATAGCCAAAGGGAAGGCAAGACTTACCAGAGTTCTTTCTTTGCAGATTGATCCGAGATTTTTTCCGGACACAACACAAATCAAACCTTTATTGGCAATATCGATCCCTGATTTTCAAATGGAGTTTCCAGTCCCGCAAATTAAAACGAAATAGGAGATTAGTCTCTGATTATAACAATTCTTGTAGGCCTTGTTTGTTGATATGGAATAAATAAGGTGAACGCAACACTACTTTGTCTCCTTGAAATATGGTAATGCGTTCCATGCCTAGCCATTTTCGCCATAGACCGGTTTTGATGACAATTCGGTATAAACCTTGAGACAAAGGAAAATTTTTAATTTCTATATCGCCCCATTTCAATTTGTGAGAATATACAGTTTTGCGGTGGACAAAGATTTCTCCGAGAACCATAGAAAAAAAATAACGCAAAAAATCCCATAGGATTGATAATGCAATATAATAGAAGATACCCTGGGCCAGGTATTCATAATATTTTTTCTCAGTAAGAAATTTCAATTTTAATACTTTTGCCAATTTCAATATATCAACAAACCAGAATAGAAATTCGTGGATATAAGAAAAGTAGGGATGAATAAAATTTAAGAAAAAGACTACAAATATGGCCATTAATATGGGGGGTATATAGTTTACTGGGTAGTAAACCAAATCAGGTAAATTGTAAATTTTTTGAAGTCTTTGATTGCGAAACCGTTTAATGTATGATAGCATTCTAAATACCCGGACATTTTGTATATTATTTTAAAAAACCAAAAACTACATCACCATTGTTTTATGCAAATACTTTTTCAGTACAATATTTTTTTGGGGTTAAAAGTGTAAGAGATTGTGTGTGGAAATATTTCAAGAATATAATGAATGAAAATTGAAAAATAATCAACGTAAATACAATAACGATATCAAATAATAACAGAAATAAAAAAATAAAAAAATGCTGCATGTGTGACGAAAATAGAAATAGCAAAATAGTAGAATTTTTATTAGTTTAGAAATGATTGAATTTCAAAAATAGGAATGTGTAATGGCAAATGAGAATATGGAAAATTCAGAACCAGGTCTAGAACCAGCAGAAAAGAATCGTCATACTTCATACAAAAAAACACAAGATATGGAAACGATTATTCGGGTCATTAATGAGAAGTTTTTGAAAAAGAAATTGACTATACAATTGGCTACTTTGAGCCCTAAATACGCTCATATTATTTCTTTTGATGATACCGGTATGATTATTCAATTTGACAATTTTGTTCCGCCTGTGGGGGGGCTTTTGCTTTCCGGTTTTATCAATGATTTTTATACAGAGCTTGGGATTGAGGTAATAAACAATAAAGAGGGCAATCTTTTTTTGTGTAAGCCCAAATTGCTTCGTATTGCGTCGCAAAAACGTATGGATGAAAGATTTGTGATTGATAATGCTGATCTTATTTATGTCAACAAAATACGTATTGCCAAAGCGGATTTGGATTTCTCTGGTAAAAATCTTCCAGTATCATACAAAATTCTCTTGCAGCAGTTTCAGCAGGAAAATCATGATTTGGGAGATAAAGTGCAAATTGCAAGTTTTGGCGATGTCAAAGAAGATATTTATAATAAGGTATTTAAGACCGGCAAAACATTTTATATAAGCAATATTGATGATAATGAAAATTATCAGCAAAATCTTGATAATGATGAATTTCTTTCATTGGAGGAAGCTGGAAGCAATTGGGAAAAAATGAGCAAAGAATTAAGCAATCACAATCGTAAAGGTTGGCTTATTTCGCCCATTCTTACAGATAACGCAGACGGAGCCTGGATACCTTTAGGTTTTGTAGAAATTGTGAACAATACGCCGATTACAACCGATACGCTGATGACCATAAAAGCTTTGTCTTTTAAAATTTTGGATAAAATAAAATCCATGAACTTGATGGAAGTCAAAGAAAGACAAAAAGTAATTGATGTTTCCCGTACAGGAATACGTTTGGAAGTAGAAAATCAAAAGTTGATTGATGCTATTTTACGGCGCAGAGAAATGATATTTGATATTATTATGAAAATGCAAGCACCTATTACCATACAGGGATGGATACGGGCTACAAAAATATTGGACAATGGCAAATTGCATGTTGGCTTAAAAATTCAGGGAGAAAACAACAGACAAAATCAAATGAAAAGATATATTCATTTTATTAATGAATTATCCCAAAAAGCCAGACAAACCGGCAAAGATTGAAATTGTTGTAATGTCACAATTTAGTAGTATAATCATATAGATGTATAGATGGAAGTAAATGTTTTTGATATAGAACCGCATAGAATTGTGAGCATCGCAGGGGATGTGGATTTGTACAATGTCTCAGAATTGAAAGATGCTTTGTATCAGGCGATAGAAGAAGATGTGCAAAGCCTAGTTGTGGATATGAAAAATATTTTTTATATGGACTCTTCCGGCATTGGCTCGCTTTTGGGTGCACACAAAAGAATGAAAAGAAAAGGTGGCCGTTTTAGTTTAGTCAATATGCAAAAGGAGACTCGTGAAGTTTTTCGATTGGCTTCTTTACACAATTTTTTTAACATTTACCAGGACATAGATGACAATTATTTAGCTATTCCAGCCTATGGGGTAGAGGCGGAACCACTGCCGGTGGTCAAAAAAAATGAAAATATTGAAACGGATCAGCAAATGCAGGTTGCAGAAGAGCGAGTCATTTTTAAAGGCTGGGTGGATGACAATACTTTTCGCGTGCCAGTAGACGGCTTTCCCAATTCCATGACAACAGATATCTGGGCTAGAAAAATTGAAGCCAAACAAGACGCATTGGAACGGGCACACAATATCACTCTGGAATACTTTGTGCGCTATTGTAAAAGCAGAACATGGGTAGTTTTTAACAATTATCGCCGTGATGTCTATGCCAAATATTCTTCTATTGTTTCAAAGGGGATAGCGAAAATCACGAAATTTGACTCTATGCAAAATTGTACTATTATTTTTGAAGTGCAAAGTGCCGGTTTGAGACTCGAAGTTTTGGAAGTACCTAAAAGCACGAAGTTGACAAGCAAAACCATCTAGGCCCAAAGCCAGTATTATTTACCACGTTAGAAGGAATAATGTGAAACAAAAATTGTCACAAAGAGTACGCCCCCTGCGTGGATTAAGTCTGGTAGAAGTATTGTTTACTGTGGTTTTGATATCCATTTCTTTGATGACCTTGATACAGGGTATAAGTCAAGGATTGCAAGCCCTGGCTGCTTCAGAAAAGATGGCTTTGGCAGCTACATTGGCTCGTCAGAAAATGACTGAATTGGAGATTTACAATTTTCAAATTGGAGCTAGAACATCCGGAGTTTTTGAACATCATAAAGATTTTCGATGGAAAGTGGAAATCGGTGATCCGGATTTATCTGATGCGAAAGATTTTGCTATATCACAAGTGGATTTGTATATTTTGTGGGATGAAAACAATAGAGAAAGAAAAATCCGTGTCACTACCTATGCTGCCAAAATTCAAAAACTACAGGAATAAAAATAATTTGTTAAGCAAATCAAATGCTTTTGGTCTTTTTGAGATATTGATGGCGATGTCCATTGTTTCTGTGGTAATGGTAACCATTTACGTAAGTTTCAGCAATAGCCTGACCATTATACAGTCCAGTACAGCACGCGCTTTAAGTGCTCGCAAGCATAGTATTTTGTACAAAATCGTAGAGCGTGATTTACAAAATATTTTTTATACTCAGGATAACAAATTGCGTTATCTTTTGATAACTGAGAACAATCGAAATGCTGACTCTGCTTCTGATCGGATAGACTTTATTTCTATTTTTCCTCAAATGAGCTCCTTTGCACCCAATTCTACTTTACGTGAAATTAGTTACTTCTTAAAAGAAAAGGGCATTGGTGAACATGGCGAGGTGCTTTACAGACTTGTGCGCCGCGAACAGTTTGGCGTGGATCAAGAACCTGCCAAAGGCGGTACATTGTCCATTTTAGCTGATGATGTTTTGTCGCTCAAAATAGAAGCTACCATGGGAGTTGCCCGAGATAAATGGGAGCGCAAATGGGATTATCGTTTGAAAAATACTTATCCGAAAGCTATACGGGTGCAGATAAAATTTTTGAAAAAAAATTTACCTCCAGGCCATGAACAAATCGAAGTGTTGGGACTTTTGCGGCAGGACAAACCCTAAGAATCATTGTTTATTGTCTATTAAATACGTTAGTGAGATTTTTTATTTAGGCGATCAAAGATTTTTTCGGACGCTAGCGATTCTTTGATCATGTCTTTAGTGTGAATCAATATTTGTTGGGAAGTCTTGCTGATTTTTTCTATACCAGCTACCATTTCATGTACATTGTCTGACACTTTTTCAATAGCAGAAACACTTTGTTCCAATGCCTGGCTTTGTTCTGCGGAAGATGCATGAATCACCTCCGCCAATTTGGATGTTTGATCTGTATGGTTAGCAAAAATACGGATATGGTTTTCTTCCAACAATAGGCTTTGTTGAAGCATTTCCAGTTTTTCCGAGCTTTTTTCCATGTCATGGATCATTTCCCATATCAATTGCGTGGTTTCCTGGATAGAATCTACTCCCTTTGCAGTGCTATGTTGATTTTGGGTTAAGACTGTTTCAATTTTTTTTACGCCGTCTGTTGTCTGCATAGCCAATTTACCAACTTCGTCCGCAACCACGGCAAAGCCCCGGCCTGCTTCGCCCGCTCTGGCTGCTTCAATAGCGGCGTTGAGAGACAAAAGATTGATCTTGTCCGCGATTTCAATGATCAGAGCAATGGCTTCTGTGATGCCTTTGCTTTGGCCGGCAATGGTTGTCATATTTTTTTCAATCAACGAAAGACTGTCTTTACCTGTACTCGATTTGGACAAAGTGCGTTCTACACCCAATTGGGTCGCACCAAGATTTTCTGATGTATCTTTTTTCAGCATTTGGAATTCTTGCATGGTTTCTTCTAATGTTACATTTGCTTTAAGCTGCTTTTGGGCCATATTACTCATTCCTTCCGCAGCACTTTGCAACTCTTCTATTGTGGCAGACATTTGTTCAAATGTGGATGATTGCTGGTCTATCTTATCTCGAAATTTATGAATAATAATATCTTGGTTTTCCAATAGCTCCATTAGTTTTTGCACTTTGTTTTGTACGGTATTTTTTGTTCGTTCTTGAACAAGCATTTGCCTGTGCAGTTTTTTATTGTGCTGTTCATTTTCCTTGTTAAATTCAATGGCGATATGGATATTGCGGTAACCGATAATAGCAATGATAACCAATGCTATTAAAAAATATATTTCTCGCAAGAAAACATAGCCATGGTTTACTTGACCATTGACAATGGTTCCGGCCATTTCTACCCCGTTACTGTGTGCGACAGCCAAAAAGAATATCCAATGTGCAAAAATGAATGTTGCCAGTGTGATAAACAGCTTTTTGTTGTAAAAAAATTGTAAGGCAATGACCATGGTGAGGGTGATAGCGGATAAATGATATGATTGTATACCGTATATCCAATCATAAGTATTTACGTATTGCCAGCGTACCAAATTGGGCATAATAATGGACCAAATGCCTACAATCCATTCTAAAATATGAGCGGACTGGCGTTTCTTTTTTTTTCGGTAAATAAAGAAAGCTATGACCGCGCTAAAAGAATTGATTGTAAAACTTGTTGCGATAAGTGCCGCGTCAATTCCGGCCAAAATTTGGAATATGACAGCAATGATAATTAAAATAATGATGATTGTTAAGTAGAATAAAGATCCTCGAAGGAGCAACCGGTCCCAGGGACTAAATTCTTTGATATATAAGTTTTTCAATGCAATCCTTCTATTGTGTTTATTTTTTAATCGCTGGACGCCCAAAAAATACGCCACCAGATACCGAGTGGTGTGATCAAACCGCTGTCCTGGCTTTTGATGTTGCCATTTTTATTTATAAAATAAGTGGTGGGGTAACTGCTAATCCGGTATTTTTTTGCCAGCTCGTTGTTGCCCAATAAGACAGGAAATTGGATATCTTTTTGCTGGATGATTTTTTTGACTTGGTGAATATTTTCTTTGTCAATCAATATGGTTAAAAAAATAGTATTTGGATTCTCCCCAGACAAACCAAATTTGTATGTCCAATTGAGAAACGGAATATTTGTTTTGCAAACTGGACACCAGGTTGCCCAAAAATATAGTACCACTTTTTTGCCGCGAAACTGTTGTAAAACATATTTCTTGCCGTCCACTGAGTTGAGTTCAAAATTTGGTGCTAGGGAGCCACTGGGAACCAGGTCTTTAGTTTTCCAGGCGGTGACAAGCCCAAAAATAATCATCACAAAAGCAATATTGCCTATCCAGCTCAGGTAACGACGTTTTTTGGGTGTTTTGTTTTTTTTAATTTTCATACATTCCTATTTTTATTTGTCTTTATGAGCTTTTAATTAAAAAATGAAAAATATCCAATTTATTTATATTATTAATTTATGAATTTTGGATATATTGTTTTTGTTCAAGTTGTTCAATGTATTTGCCAATTCGCTCCGGTGACAAGAATTTTTTGATTTTTCTTGTATCTTTGCGCAAATCAACCACAGTTATTCGATTGACTTTTTTACCATAACCATTGTAAAGTATTTGTACTCGGGGCGAAAGCGGAAAATTTGCAGAAGGGTTTTCTATGGAACAAAGATCATTGCCCTCAATAACTACATAATCTCCTTTATTGTAAAAAGGTATCCCATGCATAAAATGCATGGCTAGTTTATTGACAAACAAAGTGACCATATTCAGATCCAGCAAGGTATCTGACGCATTGACCAATCCTTTTAATGCGTCGCTTATTCTGTTTATATCTTGGGCCGGGCGGCGAGAATTTTGGATGAGAGTATCAAATATTTCAAGTATTCCAATCCATTTGGGAGAACTGGGTAGACCATCATAAGGCAAGCGCGTGGGATAACCCTTGTCATCGTAGCGCTCATGGTGAAACAATAAGCATTGTTTGGTTATGTCAGAATATTGAACCGGATCATTTTTTTCTTGATCCAAAGTTAAGTTTTGCTTTTTTTCATGGTTTTGCAGCATTTCATAACCGCGTTGAGGGTGGGAGCTGTATTCTAGTTTTTCATCTTTGGTCATGTCTTTTGAATTCTTTTGCAGGATATTTGTTTTTATCTTTAGCATTCCAATGTCATGCAACAAAGCTCCTAAGAAAAAATCAGCAGCTTTTTTTTCAAAAACAGTTTCATCTTGATATTGAAAGCCTAGGTCGTTTTTCAATTGGAGTATTAATAGCAATGAAAAAAGCGCGAGATTTATACTGTGCTGATAAATTCCCTGGTCTTTTTCCAGCAAATCATTCATAAGTTTTTCAGTATTTTGGTAATATTTTTCCCGAATTTGTTCGAGCAGACTGTGATTGATTTGTTTGAATAATTGCAAACTTTTCAGGGCTGGATTGGAACATCCTTCCAGTAATTTTTGAAAGAATGATTTTTGAGCAGAGTTCCAGGGAAAAGAATCAACATTTGCTTGGGTCAATTTGATTTTGATTTTTTGCAGAAGTTTCAATGTTGCAAAGTCTTCATCAGACAAGTGGCGGCCTTTTGCAAAAATTAGATTCCCATGCATATCCGCACTATCCATGGGAATTGTATTGCCAGAATTGAAACTGTGGGCAGAAACATTCCAAAGGCCAGAATCGGAACCAATTTTTATTTGATTGGAGATGGCCAAGAAAAAATTGTCAATATAGTCAAATGCCAATTTGCGTCCATCTGAAATGATTTTGTTTTTGGCAAATATTATGTTGCCTTGTTCGTCTGTGATAGAGAATGTATAACTGTTTGATGCTTCAATGCTTTGGTAGTTTATCGGATTGAGGGAGTAATTGGACAAATCAAGGCTTTCAAATTCATACATATAATGTATTTGTTTTAGGAATTTGTATCCATATAAAAAAGAGGCATTGACCCGCGTTTCTTTTTCCAGCAAAATATGGCCTTGTTCGTCCAGCAAAGCAAAAGGATATATCGCACCTTCCTGAATTTTGGACAAATCTATTTGTTTGCTTTTGGTTTGATCCAAAGTAATTTTTTTTGATGGCAATATATAAAAAATATCCTCTTCGATCTGGGTTTTTTCCATATTGCCCATGGTAACAAATGCACCGGCCTTTATTATTATTTCTCCTTTTTTATTTACAATATTGTATGGGAAAGAGACATGGGGCTTGATCATGTCCAGAGATAAGGGTTGAAGCTTTGCAGTATCGGATTGGTTGCGGCTATTGTTGCTTTCCATGTTTGATGCTTTATCTGCCATGTTTATTTTATTATATTTCGGTGAGATTGGGCTGTATTCTTAAACCTGTAAAGTTTATTTTTCGATTTTTATTATTTTTTGTGTTTTCAAAACAATACCCAATTTGCCATTTACATCCATGGTCAGGGTATAAACTAACTTTATTGTAATAAAATATTTTTTATATTCTTATTAAAAGGAACAAGCATGAACAACAGGAAACATTTTTTGGCTGCTTTGGATTTTTTTTCATTATTTATTTATGGATTGATCATAGCAGTGGTAGGACCTATTTTGGATATTTTGCAGCAATCTTTTCAGGTCAACGCGGCTACTGTGGGCTTACTGTTTACAGGCTTATCTATAGGTTTTATCATCTCCGTTTTTTCTGGCATTTTGCTTATTCGCAAATATTCGATGCCTCGTATTCATCGTTATGGCCAAATTGGTATGCTTTTGGGGTTGATTGGTGTATCCATAAGTCCAAATTTTGGTTTGACTGTTGGTTTTTTTGTATTAATGGGAATAGGTGGAGGGCTCATCCAAATATCCGTCAATGGTAATATACCAGATTTATATCCGGATCATAAAGGAGCAGCCTTAAACATTTTACATTTGTTTTTTGGTCTGGGTGCTTTTGTCGGTCCATTTTTTGCTGCAAATTATTTTGCCTGGCACGGTGAATGGCGCGGCATTTTTGGTATTGTCGCGTTTTTGGCACTCATACAGAATTTTTTATTGTTCTTAGCTTATGGTCGGTTGAGTCATTATCAAAGGCAAAAAAAGCATGACATGCAGCAAAATATTGCCAGTCATCCTCAGTTTAGGAAAGTATTGTCTTATGGATACATCTATTTGCTGATTATCGCAGTAGTACTTTATGTGGGCGTGGAAATGGGACTGACTGCATGGATAGTGCTTTATCTTCAGGAGGGGGCGAATATGGGCAAAACGAATGCCAGCGCGTTTTTAAGTTATTTTTGGTTGGCTATCACTATTGGCAGGTTGATAGTTGCTTATATAAATCGTAAAATTTCTTCTGATATAGTTTTGATAGTATTAATAATGATGGGTGGTTCTTCATTGTATTTGTTCATGGTTATGAAGAATCCTGCAATTTTGATCATTTTTATTCTTACGATGGGGCTGGGATTTTCCGCGATTTTTCCTTCTTTGATGCATTTAGGCGCGGAAGTGTTCCCTCGACATATTCCGGCAATGTCAAATTTATTGCTCATCGCATTGGGTCTTGGGCTTCTGATATTTCCCTGGTTAGTGGGAATGATTAAAGAATATTTTTCATTACAAGGCGGTATGTATTTTATGCTTGGGTCTTTTTTATTGCTTTTATTGCTATCATTGATAATCATGATACGGTATCGGCATTACCATAAAAAAGGAAGTGTATTGTAAATATGTCATTATTTGCCAGGATTGATTTTTTAAGAAATTTTTTATAAAAAAATGAACCCAATCAAACCGTCAATATTGATTAATAATCCTTTTATAAAGGATGATTCTTTTCTGGATAAAATGAACTATTGGGGCGCAGCAGGTGTTCCTTTCATTTTTATATTGGATTTTGAATGCTCTGATACTTTGGTTCTCCCTTTGGATATGGCTGCAAAGCATGATATACTATTTGATATAAAAGGTTTCAAGAATTTTGAATACAGTAAGAATTATTGGCTCAATATTGATTTAGTGAAAAAACCGGTTTCTTACGAGACTTATCTGAAGGCTTTTCATTTAGTTAAAGAAAATGAGGTGCTTGGCAATTCATATCTTGTGAATTTAACTTTTCCTACAGAAGTTGAGGTCAATCTATCTTTACAAGATATTTTTTTCGTAAGTCAGGCTCCTTACAAATTATTTTTTCAGAATAAATTCGTTGTTTTTTCACCAGAAACCTTTGTAATTATGAAAGATAATAGAATTTTTTCGTATCCAATGAAGGGAACTATTGACGCATCTTTGCCGGGGGCATATAAAAAAATACTCGTTGACCCAAAAGAATCTGCGGAGCATATAACAATAGTAGATCTGATCAGAAATGATTTAAGTATGATTTCCAATAAAGTCAAAGTTGAAAAATATCGTTATGTTGATAAAATCTATACAAACGGCAAAAATCTTTTTCAAGTAAGCTCGAAAATTTCGGGCGAGCTTGTCGGAAACTATCAGAAAAAAATAGGCAATTATTTTGCTTCTGTTTTGCCGGCAGGATCGGTTACGGGAGCTCCCAAAAAAAAGACTTTGGAGATTATAAAAAATGCAGAAACGTATTCAAGAGGTTACTATACAGGCGTATTTGGAATTTTTAATGGAGAATATCTTGACAGCGCGGTTATGATACGCTTTATTGAAAAGGATAATGACAAAATGGTATTCAAAAGCGGTGGGGGGATCACCATCTATAGTGATCCTGAAAAAGAATATAATGAAATGATTGACAAAGTATATGTGCCTGTTAACAGAAGCAATACGCATTAATAATGGAGTCATCGAAAATATTGAGTATCACAATAGAAGACTCAACCAAGCAAGAAGAGCGTTGTTCGGTTCTACGTGCTTGAATGGCATTATTAAATTGGAAAATTTTATTGACTTAAAAAAGGACTATCAAGATGGTCTATTTAAGTGCAAAATAACTTATAATGAAACTATCCAGCAAATAGAAATATCGCCTTATAAAAAACGAAATATTCATAGCTTGAAGTTGATCTACTGTGATACAATAGACTATTCATTTAAGTATTCCAATCGAGGTTCAATAATGGCTTTGCTAAACAAAAAAGAAGCATTTGACGATATACTAATTGTCAAAAATGGATTTGTCACAGATACGTCTTTTAGTAATGTCGTTTTGTATAATGGCAAAGAGTTTATTACTCCGGGCACATGCCTTCTAAGGGGCACGAAAAGGGAGATGCTATTAGAAAAAAAAATCATTACGGCAACCCAAATTCAGCCTGCTGATCTGAAGCAATATGTTGAGCTTCATTGCATAAATGCCATGCTTGATATCGGTGATAGTGTGATAAAAATTGATGATATCGTTTTATAGTAAAAATGATTTATTTAATTTGTCCTGATGGCCAAATATGCATCCCGATGTCTGTTCCTAGCATTTTTTGGATTAAAAATTGGGCTACAGTCTTGCCTTGAACTGGTTTGTAATCTTTTAAAGGACCAGCCATAAATGGCGAGATTAGGCCGCTCATTTTTTTGCCAATTTCTTCCCCAAAACGAAAATCTTCACGTTTGCCCAAAAGCAATGACGGACGGACAATGTGCAATGTTTGCAGATTGATTTTTTGCAAATCCTGCTCCATTTCTCCTTTGACACGCAAATAATAGGACATTGATTGGCTGTTGGCTCCCATGGAGCTGACTACAGCCATTTTTTGTGCACCATTGGCCCGGGCCCATTGAGCCAATAGCAAGGGAAAATCGTGATCCACCTGATAAAAGGCTTCTTTGGAACCAGCTTTTTTTTGTGTTGTTCCCAGAGCGCAATAAATGTGTTCTGGTTTTATGCGGGCACTATCCAATATTTTGTCCAATCGAGAAAAATCCGAAACCATAGACCGAATGCGGTTTGATGATCCAGGCCAGGCTGTTGTTCTACGTGCTAGGACAATTATGGTTTCATATTCATTTTTGCACTGCTCGTCTTGTGATAATATTTGGACTAGATGTCGACCAATAAGACCTGTGGCACCGGCCACTAAAGCTGTTTTCATGAAGACTCCTCTGGTTTATTATAGAAATCTAAGTGTTCAAGCTTTCCATATTATTGCTAAGAAAATAGTTTTACCACTTTCAGAATAGTATAAAAAATACTTGCTTTCATTGTCAAGCGACAATTGCTTAATATATGTTTTGTTGACTATTGATTTTGCCAGCGCAGAGATGATGCTTTGAAAATGAGAAAAATTTCTTTGCCTGGTAATAGAGCCATTGTTTCTGCAGCATGGCGTGTTATTGTGCAATGCAATTTTAAATCAGAGATTTCTACTATTACAAAAAGTGAATCGTGTTGGGAAATTGCACTCATATTTTGGATTTTACCGCGCAATATATTTTGCGCGGAAATTTGTTTTGGTTTTTGGTTGGAAAGAATTATGTCTGTTGGACTCAACAATGCATAAGCATTCGAATAAGGCGGTTGGGTGGCAAATATTTTTTCTCCATTAAATAAGGTGTGCTGCCAAAGATCATCCACTGCGTGTTGCCAGGGCCCGTAAAAGATATTGTCCCTTCCATGCCCAATGATTTTTCCCTGTTGCATTTTAAAAATATTTTCACAAATATTGTTTAACCAGTAGTAGTCATGACTGGATACAATGATTGTTGTTTGTTTTTTTTCTTTTAATCGCAAAATTGTTTGAGTAATGATTTGACCGCTTTCCGTGTCCACACTGGCTATGGGTTCATCAAGAATCAATACACGCGGCTTGAAAATCAATCGGCTCGCTAAAGCGATTCGTTGCGCTTCCCCGCCAGATAACTCATGACCGCGACGATGAGAATATTGACTATACAGCAAACCAACTTCATGCAGTGCTTCAGCCGCTAAATCTTGAAGTTTTCTTTTGTCCATTGATTTGATTTGCCGTACCCGCAGGCCGAAAATAACATTATTAAACACGGATTGTTTGAGCAAATATGGAGATTGAGGCAACATGGTGATTTCCCTTTTTTGTGTTAAGGATATTTCAGGGTTTCCATGATACAAAATAGTGCCATTATTTGGTGTGTCCAGAAACGCTAATATGCGCATTAGAGTGCTCTTTCCGCTGCCATTGGCACCGGCGAGGCCGATGATATCTCCGTTATTGATCTGCATGGCAGGGATATGCAGGTAAAAGTCCGTTGATGCGGTAAAGCCTAAATTTTCAATTTGGTAAGCTGGTGTATTCATTGTTAGTTCATTTTTAGTTTATTGTTTGTTCAATTTTTTTACTAAAATTAAAAACCAGTTCGCGACAAATCCAATAAAAAGCAATACAAGCCCCAAAGCAATGCCCATAGCAAAATCCCCTTTGCCGGTTTCCAATGCCATAGCTGTGGTAATCGTGCGCGTGTCCCATTTGATATTGCCGCCGATCATCATGGAAATACCTACTTCAGAAATTGCGCGGCTATACCCGGTGATAATCGCGGCCATGACAGCAAAGCGGGCTTCCAAAATTGTGTGAAGAAATTGTTGCTTTGTGTTCGCTCCTAAAGTTTTCATGGTTATTGCTGCGCGTGGGTCTAGACTTTCAATGGCTGTTGCCGTGAGTGAGGTTATGATCGGAAAAATGAGAATGGCTTGGGCCAGGGCAATGCCGGTTATCGTGAACAAAAGTTCGTATTCACCCAGGGGAGCGCGACGGGAGATGAAAGCATAAGCAACAAGGCCCACGACCACTGTGGGCAAAGACAAAAGCGTATCTACAATCAGTCGGAAAATGCGTTTGCCCGGGAAAGAAAAATATCCCAGTGCAAAACCTGCAGGCAGACCAAACAATATGCTGATTATTATAGATAAAGAAGATGTTTGAAGCGTAGCATAGACAGCAGAAAATGTTTCTTCATCCCATGCTAGCAACAAACGCATTGCTTCATAAAAACCTTCAGATAAAAAATTCATTTAATCTAAAACCACTTTATTGACCACTTTGATTTTTTATTTATGCCCAACAGAGATGTTTGTTGCATCTTTTTTTTGTGCTGCTATCTAAAAAACCACAATACCCAGGGTATATAAAGTCAAGGAATAGGCTATTTTTTAGCATTGGGCGTAAACAATTTTTTATGTATCAATTTGAAATTTCCAATAATTTTTTGAGCATCTGGACTAACCATCCATTGAATAAACCTTCTGGCCAAATCATTTTGTGTGTTTTTACATCTTGCAGGATTTACTTCTATCAGGCTATATTGGTTGAGCAATTCTTTATCTCCTTCGTTTATAATAATCAATGGCGGTTTTCCTTTGTGATTGCTTTCGTATTTGATGTATGTACCTCGGTCGGTCATGGTGTATGCGTCGCGTTCGGCTGCAATGTTGATTGTGTTTATCATGCCTTGACCGGTTTGAATATACCATTTTTCTTTGTCCGGCACTTTTAGGCCAGCGGCCGCCCACAGTGATCTTTCTTTTTTGTGTGTCCCTGAATTGTCATTGCGGCTGGCAAACTGTGTTTTTTTTGCCATGATTTGTTTGAAGGAATCTATCACATTTTTTCCTTTGAGGCTAGCTGGATCATTTTGAGGACCCACAATGATAAAATCATTGTACATAATTTGTGTGCGGTTTATTCCGAAACCTTGTTGTATATATTTTTTCTCTGCTGCGGGTGCGTGCACAAAAAGTATATCCACATCGCAATTTTTGCCGAGTTCCAGTGCTTTACCTGTGCCAACCGCAACCCATTTGAGATCGATTTGCGTGCCTTGTTTGATTTTGGGCGCGAGAAAATCCAACAGACCCGTATTGTCTGTACTCGTGGTAGTAGCCATTCTAAGGGTCATATCTTTGGCTTTGGGTTGACAGCCAAATCCTGTTATAAAAAAAATAGTTGTTAGTAAAGTTATTATTGTTTTTTTCATTATATTTGTTTTATTTTTATAAAGTTTCTAAAAATTTATTTTAGGACTTAAATCATTAAAGAGTTTTTTTTGCAAATCTTTTTCGCTATTTTTTTTTATTTAACAATCAGCTAATAATTCTTTTGTTTGGTTGTGTAAAACAATTTTTATTTGTCTTTAACTTGTTTTTTACATATAAAATGAATGTGAAATGCGGCTTTATCACACTCGAATCAATACTATTAAGAAAAAAAGGTGCAATAGAAACAAATGGGACCACGGATTACCAGGTATTTGCAAAATTCGCATGGATTTATTTTTTCTGGCTATGCGATTTTTGCTGCTTTTATGACTTATTTTAGTATGTATGCGTTTCGCAAACCTTTTTCTGTGGCAATATTTGAAGGTCATGTGCTTTTGCCCGGGCTGCCTGCGCTGGATTACAAAATACTGCTTATCATTAGTCAAGTAATGGGCTATACTCTTTCAAAATTTTATGGCATTAAATTTGTTTCTGAAATTTCGGGAAAAAATCGAGCTACGGCAATTGCTTTGCTTATCGGTATCGCCGAATTGTCACTGTTGCTATTTGCTATTGTACCAGCTCCTTTCAATGCATTTTTCTTGTTTATCAATGGCATACCCCTGGGTATGATCTGGGGCCTGGTTTTTGGTTTTTTAGAAGGTCGAAAGTTTACGGAAGCTTTAGGAGCTGGTTTGAGCGCGAGTTTTATCATCGCCAGTGGTGTGGTAAAAAGTATTGGTAAATTCTTTCTGGATATGGGCATCAGTGAATTTTGGATGCCTTTTTTTGTTGGATTGGTCTTTTTGCCCATTATTTATTTTTTTGTATGGATGCTCAAGCTTTTGCCGGAACCAACCGCAGAAGATGAAAGGCTTCGCACAAAACGCGAGCCCATGAACAGCCAACGGCGACGTGAATTTCTGGCATTGTATTTTCCCGGAATATTTTTCTTAACCATATTGTATATGTTTTTAACTGCATACAGAGATTTTAGAGACAATTTTGCGCGGGAAATATGGGCGGCTTTAGGCTTTTCAGATCCAAGTGTTTTTACTGTGCCAGAGCTGGTTATATCTTTTGGAGTGCTCCTGGTGTTGGGTCTGATGTTCAAAATTAAGAAAAATAAAACAGCACTTTTTACTATTATCGGGATAATGATTTTGGGAGCTGTGATGATAGGCTTTGCTACATTTGCATTCCAAAAACAATGGATTTCCGGCTATTCCTGGATGTTGTTTGTCGGTCTGGGGCTTTATATTGCTTATGTGCCGTATGGCTGCATTGTATTTGAGCGAATGATTGCAACTTTGGGTTTTGTGGGAACAGCTGGATTTCTAATTTATATTACGGATGCGTTTGGTTACCTGGGCAGTGTTTTTTTATTGCTGTACAAAAATTTTGGTACACCCAATCTAAGCTGGCTGGATTTCTTTATTAAGTTTTCCTACATAACGTCTATCGTTGCCATTGTTTTTTATCTTATTTCCCTTATTTATTTTATGCGCAAGCTCCGTGTGCAACGTCTTCAACAAAAAAATCAAAATGAATTGACAGGTGGCAATGCTTAGTTTTGTGTTTATGCTCAAACGAATATATTTTGAGATAAAAAATGAAATACAAAGCCGTACTATTTGATTTTGATGATACCCTGGTCCAAACCAAAAAGACCAAAACCCAGGCTCTCAAAGAGCTGGGTAAGACATTGTTTCAAAAAAATGTAACTGACAATGACATTAACCAATACTGGGGGTTGCCATATAAGGAGTTTATTGCCAGACTTTTTGAAATAGATATACAGCAATTGAATGATCATATTCATTATTACAGACAATTGAGCTTAAAATATCCGCAAAAACCTTATCCTGATACTTTGCAAATCATTGAGCAATTGGCTCAAAAATATGAGCTAGGTATTGTTACAGCTACATCCGCTTACGCGCTGGAATATCAACTAAAAGAAGTCCAATTGAGTGCATCATTTTTTTGTTTTGCGCAAACTGCGGATGATTCAGCATTCCATAAACCGGATCCTAGAGTTTTTGATCCAGCTTTGGATTTTTTTGCAGCGAAAAGTATTTTTAAGGATCAACTGGTTTATGTGGGAGATTCTTTGCGTGATTTTTTTGCGGCACGCGACGCGGGCATAGATTTTATAGGTATTGC